>CALGSR010000492.1 GCA_937902115.1 uncultured Bacillus sp.
ACTTTCAGAAGCTAAATCAGGAACTGCGGGGGACGATTGGTCCGCCATCGATATAGTTCGTGAAATAAAAAACGGCTGTCTCCATTAAGGGGACGGCCGTTTTTTAAAGAAGCAGTATGTATGATTAAAAAAGATGTTCGTACTGCCCGGTGTCAATTTGTCTTTCTGATAATTTCTTGCGTAAAAATTTATGATCCCGTTTTGGGGTTGCCATAATATAGCCGCGGATAACTAAATCCTGGTCAATTTTGTCCGACTTTTCCTTTAATGCCAACTCGCCGATTTTACCAGCGATCTTATGCTTGGCCACATCCCGAAATAGTTCAGGAACAGGAGAGACTAAATCAGCAAGTAATTCTTTTTCTTGCGGCTGCCAGAGGTGAATCGTCTCGTTGACATAGTGTTCTTCCCAATCCATATCCGATTTTCCATCTTCTTTCGGCAGCTTTTTCAAGAACTTGCGGAACATAAAGAAACCGCCAATGGCAAATGAACCAAAGAGTACAATGACCCAAAAAAGTATAAACCATAGAAACCAACCTTCCAGCATATCCTTCACCTACAATAATTATTCTGCATTAATTATATGATTATTCTTAATTTGAGACAAGGGGGAAAGCGAAAAGGGGAAGGCGTGCAGGTCGATTTTTCCTTATAAATACTCTGTTGATCTATGATTGAAAAACCTATACTATAGAGGAGCGATACATGGAAAAATGTTTTTTGGCAGTTTTTATTCAATCATTTCCAAACCTGTATTATTTATTATATTGTATTCTCGTTGTTTTTTCAGTATAATATAAGATGTCTCATGGGGCTGAATGGGGTACTGGTGTCCTCCGCGGTCTTCAAAACCGTTTGTGACCTGCGTGCCAGGTCAGCTGGGTTCGATTCCCAGGCGGTCCCGCCAAAACATTGATAGATAAAGGTTTATGAGATTATTTGCTGAATGCGAATAAAAGGTAGAGGTTGTTGGCTATCAACTGAAAGATTCATTTTGAACACATACTGGTAACATATATAGTTTCGATAAATTACATAAACGATTAAATGAACTGCCCGAATTGTAGGGCAGTTTTTTTGCATATTCGGTAACACACAAGCGCAAGTATCCATCGTGATCCCAACTATAAAGTATCCTAATTGATCTGACATTCCTCTCGTTGATATTTAGTGATCCTTTCAATAAGAAAAAATTACATGTAATGGTATATAAACCCTAGTTGAAATCGAATCTTTCCGCTATAATAATTGAGGACCTATAAGTATCAATATATTTATGAATAGGTGGATAAAATATTAAAGGTTAGGCCATTTTTGTTTCGAGATGAAAAAATAGTGGAAGCAGTGAATGATTACACTTCGTTACGAGCGAAAAATTCGCCTCTTGGACAGGCTAATCGATGAGTTAGTAAAAGGAAAAGCAAGGAATAAGATTTTGCGAACGAAATAAAGAAACGCTGTTATATGTAAATGGAGAACAGATGAAGATGTTCGATCCAGCAACAATTTATTTCTTGCTATCCCAATATCGCCTAATTTAGCAAACAAATTATATTATTTTTTGGAGGTAACGATTGATGACGCAACATAACATTAGCCCAGAACAAATTGAAAATGAGAAAATTTATAAGGATATGGGATTATCTGACGAAGAGTATCAACTAGCGAAGAAATTATTAACACGTCATCCGAACTACACGGAAACAGGTATTTTCTCTGCGATGTGGTCTGAGCATTGTAGCTACAAATCATCGAAACCATTACTTAGAAAGTTCCCAACGGAAGGAAGCCAAGTTTTACAAGGACCTGGGGAAGGCGCCGGTGTTGTTGATATTGGTGACAATCAAGCCGTTGTTTTCAAAATTGAAAGCCATAATAGTCCATCTGCAGTTGAGCCATTTGAAGGTTCTGCAACTGGCGTGGGCGGGATTATGCGTGATGTCTTTTCAATGGGAGCAAAACCAATTGCATCCATGAATTCATTACGTTTTGGCAATCTAGATAATGACCATACGAAAATGTTATTTACTGAAGTTGTACGTGGGATTGCTAGCTATGGCAATGTTATCGATGTTCCAACGGTTGGCGGAGAAATCCAATTTGATGAGCAATATGCTGAAAATCCATTAGTCAATGCGATGGTTGTTGGGCTCATTTCTCATGACGATATGCAAAAGGGTGTTGCAGCCGGTGTAGGGAATATCGTGATTTATGCTGGTGGAGATACAGGGAAAGATGGAGTTGGCGGTGCATCGTTTTCTTCAGAAGTGGTTGATACTGAAAAAGAAGGGAATTCTTCTGCAGTTGCCATCGGTGATCCACAAATCGGTAAAAAATTAATGAATGCATGCTTAGAAGTTATTCATTCGGATGCATTAGTTGGGATTCAAGATATGGGTGCGGCAGGATTAACATCATCTGGAAGTGAAATGGCAGCGAAAGCAGGTACGGGAGTTGAGATGAATCTTGACCTTGTTCCACAGCGCGAAGAAGGAATGAATGCCTATGAAATTATGCTGTCTGAATCACAGGAGCGGATGTTATTAGTCGTGAAAAAAGGTCAGGAGCAGGAAATCCTTGATATTTTTGCGAAACATGAAGTGGATGCGGCAGTAATCGGTGAAGTAATTGAGGAAAAAACCTTCCGTATTAAGCAGCATGGTGAGGTTGTTGCAGATATCCCTGTCGATATTTTAGCTGATGAAGCACCTGTCTATCATTTACCAGCAAAAGAAGCGGCATACTATAAAGAATTTCAAGCGATGGAAAATGAAGTCCCACAAGTAGACGATCATCAAGCGATGTTAAGACAACTTTTACAGCAGCCGACCATTGCAAGTAAAGAATGGGCTTATAAGCAATATGACACAGAGGCACAAGGAAATACCATTGTGGGTCCTGGCTCTGATGCAGCAGTCGTGAAAATCGAGGGAACGGATAAAGCGATTGCGATTACGACAGACTGTAATTCTCGCTATATTTATTTAGATCCAAAAGTTGGCGGGCAAATTGCCGTTGCTGAAGCAGCACGTAATCTTGTTTGTTCTGGTGCAAAACCACTTGCCATTACAGATGGTTTGAACTATGGGAACCCACAAAATCCAGAAGTATTTTGGCAAATGGCAGAGAGCATTGATGGAATCAGCGAGGCATGTCTAGCTCTTGACACACCGGTTATTAGCGGGAATGTTTCCATGTATAATCAATCAAAAGACGAAGCGATTCTTCCAACGCCAATTATTGGGATGGTGGGACTCATCGAGCATACAAAATATGTAACACCAAGCCATTTCCAAAACAATGGGGACCTCATATATTTAATTGGTGAAACGTTCCCTGAATTTGGCGGTAGTGAACTGCAAAAAATCACTGCTGGAAAATATTCAGGAAAAGCGCCAGCGATTGATTTACAAGTGGAAGCAAACCGTCAAAACTTACTTGCTACAGCAATTAAAGAAGGTCTTGTCGTATCTGCACATGATTTATCTGAAGGCGGACTTGCTGTTTCCTTAGCTGAAAGTTTGTTTAAGGGACAAGGTTTAGGTGTTGAAGTGAATGTAACTGGCGACGCAACTGCAGCATTATTTAGTGAATCACAATCAAGATTCTTAGTAACGGTAAAAGCAGAAAACAAAGAGCAATTTGAAAATCTTTGCAAAGAAGCGAACCAAATCGGCTCCGTAACGAATGATGGGAAATTGATTGTATCTGTAAATGGTGAAAAAGTCGTTGAGGATACGGTTGATGAACTTCATAAACTTTGGAGTGAAGCGATTCCCGGGTTAGTAGCAGCTAAATAAATTTATTCTAATATATCTAAAAAAAACGAAAGCGCTCCTAGGTACCATAGGGGCGCTTTTTTCTGCAGAAGGCGGCTGCAGAATTTGTTTATACTATTTTTATAGTATATTTTACATATTATTAATCTTGATTTGGAATGATGGAATGCTCAAATCCCCTCCATACAATATTAATTTTTATTAGCGATCACCTGGACCTATAAATTGTAAAGCGGCAGGGGATTGGGCTCTAACTTTTCCTTTAATGTCCTCTAATTCTATTCGGATTAAACTGGAAAGGTATTTACCACGCTTGCCAATGAGTTTGCCTAGTGACTCCAGCATCTTGGACCGTTCTTTTTCTTTCATGCTCGTACTAAACATCGTCATCACCTTTTCCTGAAATAAAGCAAGAACCTTTGGGACGGGATTTTGAACTTTACTTTTCTTGAAGGTCGTGGAATTTGCAGTACTATTTGCGTGTAGTATTACATAAAACATCGAATCACAGCCTTTCCATAAAGTTACAAATGATGTTTTTTTCTCTGTGTGTAGTAATTCCCTACTGAAAGGTTTTTTTCCTTGTAAAAGATACAGCCTTTTCATCGCCAAGTTCTTGCTAAAACTGAGTTTTCTTTACGAATTAGGAGATATAAGAAGAATATCCATTATCTAAAACCGATAGATGCTGCAAGATACTGATGGAAAATGGAGAAAGCTTCTGGTCGGAAATCCCGCCAATTCCATACGATAATTAGAAGCTGGCGTGACTGGCAACTTCATTTATATGACTTTTATTTTCCTCTTGAGTCTACTTTATACAATAATATAAACATAGTTATTATTTTGTAAAACTGTAGTTCATGTTAAACTGTAATTATGTGAATTATCAAAAAATGTGATTGCGTTGAAAGGAATGAGCTTGAGCAGCTATTATTTTTTACAATTTAAATTCCTAATATTTTGAATGATACAAAATTATAGTGTGGTGGCATGATTTAACTTAAAAAGGATGTGAAATTACATGGAAACAGAAATTTATCGTCCGGTGAATCCGGTTCGTTTTGTAACAGCGTCTGCTCTGTTCGATGGTCATGATGCAGCAATTAATATTATGCGCCGAATTCTGCAAGCTTCAGGTGTAGAGGTGATTCATTTAGGCCATAACCGCTCAGTAGATGAAGTGGTAAATGCAGCCATTCAGGAGGATGTTCAAGGGATTGCAATTAGTTCCTATCAAGGCGGCCATGTTGAATACCTGAAATATATGTATGATTTACTTCAGGATAAGTCTGCCGGTCACATCAAACTTTTTGCCGGGGGAGGCGGGGTTATCGTTCCTTCAGAGATCAAGGAGTTGCATCAACATGGGATTGCCAGGATTTTTTCACCGGATGATGGCAGGGAGCTAGGACTGCAAGGCATGATTAATTATATGATTCGAGAAACAGATTATCCAACCCCAGAGCAGTTTGAACAAGAAATAGTCAAATTAAACAAGAAAAATTGGGGATCCATTGCTAAGCTAATTACGTTTGCAGAAGAAGACCACTCAAAGACGAATAGCAAGGAATTCTCGATTGCTTTAGAACCGATGCTGATTAATGCCCAGAATGTCCCTGTGCTAGGCATTACCGGTACAGGAGGAGCGGGAAAAAGTTCTCTCACTGATGAACTAGTGCGCCGTTATCTTGAACAATTTCCGGAGCGGTCGATTGCGATTATTTCCATCGATCCATCAAAGATGAAGACAGGGGGAGCACTTTTAGGAGATCGTATTCGCATGAATGCCATCCATGATCCGCGTGTGTATATGCGCAGTTTGGCCACTCGGGGCTCAAAGACTGAATTAAGCAGTGCCACGAAGGAAGCGATCAATATTGTAAAAGCAGCGGGGTATGATTTTGTCGTTGTTGAAACAAGCGGCATTGGGCAAGGAAACTCTGAAATCGTTTCCATTTGTGACTTGTCGATGTATGTGATGACAAGTGAATTTGGCGCGGCAACACAGCTTGAAAAAATTGACATGATTGATTTCGCTGATCTTATTGTTATTAACAAATTTGAACGGCGCGGTTCAGAGGATGCGCTGCGTGATGTACGAAAGCAATATAAGCGCAGCCATAATCTTTGGGATATCCCGGATGAGGAAACGCCTGTTTTTGGAACGATTGCGAGCCAATTTAATGATCCGGGTACGAATGTGCTTTTTGCCAGTTTAATGAAAATGATAGAGAAGAAGACGGCCAGCACATGGCCGACGAGTTATGAAGGCGATATGCAAAAAGTAATACAGCAAAATTTAATTATTCCTCCAGAACGAATTGGTTATTTAGGGGAAATCGTACAAACGGTTTATCAATATCGAAGGTTTCAAGAGGAACAGATAAAGCTTGTTCGTAAAATATCTCAACTAAAAGGCACAAAAGAGTTAATTGGTCTAAACAGCGGAAACTGGATGTCAAAGGAAGAAGCGCAAACCTTCGCTGCAAAGCTGGATGAAATGATTGCTTATTATGATATGAAAGTTCATCCGGAATGTAAAAGATTGGTGGAGGAATGGCCAAAAGTCCGTGAATTATATCAGCAAAAACAATTGGTCACAAAAGTTCGCAATAAAGAGAGTATCACCGAATTGTATACGGAATCATTGTCAGGAAATCAAATCCCAAGAGTGAGTGTACCGAAGTTTGAGGATCCTGGGGAAATTCTCAGTTGGCGTCTGAAGGAAAACCTTCCCGGCTATTTCCCATTCACTGCAGGGGTATTTCCTTTTAAACGGACAAACGAAGACCCGAAGCGTCAATTCGCCGGGGAAGGCACCCCTGATCGTACGAACAGAAGATTCCATTTTCTTTGTGAAAATGATGATGCAAAACGCTTATCCACTGCCTTTGACAGTGTCACTCTTTACGGGCAGGACCCGGATTATCGCCCCGACATTTATGGGAAAATTGGCAACAGCGGTGTTAATGTCTGTACCCTCGATGATATGAAAAAGCTCTATAAGGGCTTTGATCTTTGTCACCCATCTACAAGTGTATCAATGACGATTAATGGGCCGGCACCGATCATACTCGCGATGTTTATGAATACGGCAATCGAGCAGCAGGTTGAAAAATTTGCTGAGAAAAATGGACGGCATCCAAATGAAACAGAATTTTTACAAGTTAAGGAATGGACGCTGCAAACGGTCCGCGGTACGGTCCAAGCGGATATTTTGAAAGAAGACCAAGGCCAGAATACATGCATCTTCTCAACTGAATTTGCTCTTAAGTTGATGGGGGATATTCAACAGTATTTTATTGAGCACAAAGTGCGTAACTACTATTCTGTCAGTATAAGCGGCTACCATATCGCAGAAGCAGGAGCGAATCCAATTTCGCAATTAGCCTTTACGCTGGCGAATGGATTCACTTTTGTTGAATATTACTTAAGCCGAGGCATGAAGATTGACGATTTTGCGCCAAATCTATCGTACTTTTTCAGCAATGGATTGGATCCGGAGTATACCGTTATGGGACGAGTGGCAAGAAGGATTTGGGCTACAGTGATTAAAAATAAATACGGCGGGAATGAACGAAGCCAAAAACTTAAATATCATATCCAGACATCAGGTCGTTCACTTCATGCGCAGGAAATGGATTTCAATGATATCCGCACCACACTGCAAGCCTTGATGGCTATTTATGATAACTGCAATTCTTTGCATACAAATGCCTTTGACGAAGCGATTACGACACCGACAGAAAATTCAGTACGCAGAGCGATGGCGATTCAAATGATCATCAATAAGGAATTAGGGATTGTGAAAAATGAAAACCCTTTACAAGGTGCTTTTATTATTGATGAGATGACCGATCTTGTGGAGGAAGCGGTTTTGAATGAATTTCAACGGATCCACGACCGCGGGGGAGTATTAGGTGCGATGGAAACACAATACCAACGTGGGAAAATCCAAGAAGAGTCCCTATATTATGAGCATAAGAAGCATTCTGGGGAGCTGCCGATAATCGGGGTCAATACATTTATTAATCCAAATCAGGATGAAAATGCTTATGAGATTGAACTGGCACGCTCCACAACAGTAGAAAAAGAAACGCAAATCCGCAATCTACAAGAATTTTGGTCCAGCAATAAAAATGAATGCCCACATGCTTTGCAGCAATTAAAGGAAGCAGCATTGAAAAATGATAATCTTTTTGAGGAATTGATGGAATGTGTGAAGGTCGCATCCCTTGGACAAATCACGGCTGCTTTATATGAAGTTGGAGGGCAATACCGGAGAAATATGTAAGGGGAAGATAATCAACAACACTTTCATTTGCAGAGAACCAAGGTCCAGCAATCTTCTTTCAGATATAAAAGAAGGCGAGATGATTCATTCTTCGAATAAAAACGATCAGCCGGGAAACAATAAAAACAGTTTTTAGTGAGAATGATTGGATTCTGTCGTAAGCAAAATAGGCAAAGGGAAGTGTTGAAGATGCAAGCGCCTTTCGAACAAAACGTTATTGCACTTATTTGGGATTTTGATAAAACGATTGCAAAGGAATCGATGCTGCAACTCCTGTTCAAAAAGTATGGCATGAACGAAACAGAATTTTGGGTTGAAAATAATAATCTTGCAAAGAAATATAAAGAAAAAGGAATAAAAGTAAGCAAAGATACAATCTATTTAAATCAAATTTTAACCTATGTGGAGCAAGGAAGATTTGAGGGATTAAATAACTCAATCTTGCGGGAATTAGGTAAAGAAATCGACTTTTTTGAAGGGATTCCTGAATTTTTTCAAGCGACCAAAAACGTCATCGAGGAAAGTGACAAATATAAAAAATACCATGTAAAACTTGAACACTACATTGTCAGCACGGGACTAGCAGAGATGATTAAAGGTTCATCCGTTTTTCCGTTTGTAGAGGATGTTTGGGCATGTCAGTTTTTTGAAGATGCTGCACCTTCCGTATTCGGTGATACGGACGAGGCGCATCCCGAGGGAGTCATTCGCTCGAACCGTCTCAAACAGATTGCCTTTTCCATTGACAATACATCAAAAACGAGAGCGATATTTGAGATCAATAAAGGGGCAAATAAATATCCCGATATGGATGTGAATGCGAAAATACCTTCTAATTCTAGAAGAATTCCATTTTCGAATATGATCTATATCGCTGATGGCCCGAGCGATGTGCCGGTTTTTTCCGTCTTAAAGCAGTATGGAGGAAAAACATTTGCTGTCTATCCAAAGGGATCGGTCCAGCATTTAAATGAAGTGGATAAACTAAGGGAAGATCATCGGATTGATATGTTTGGTGAAGCAGATTATCGTAAAGGTTCCCTCACCCATTTATGGCTCACAGAACATGTGAAAAAAATCGCGGACCGTATTTACCTTGGGAAAGAAGATACGATTCGGGGAACAATGCCGGTTGTCCAAGAGCCATGTCCCGGTGTTTGGACAGCAGTACCGGAACCCCGACCGGTTGTTTACTTACAATGACCCATGGGTGCAAGGTCCGGAAATGAATACCAATTTTGATAAGCTTAAAAAAAGTACCCTAGGTGTCTAATGGGTACTTTTTCATATAGCTATATCCTGCAGCCCCATCAGGATATACTGTCATTCCTATTTTTATGATAATAAATATTCTTTTAAAGCCACTTCATTAAATACCTGGATATTTCGGTAGGCTAATGAAATCCAGCCAAGATTTTCAAACTTTTTTAATTCTTTTGTTGTCGTTACTCTGGAAATCCCAATTAAATCAGCTATTTCTTGATGGGAATAATCAATACGATAGCTTTGTTCAGAAGCATTCTTTTTAAAATAACTACCTAGCTGGGCGAGGATATGGGCGACTTTTTTATCTGCTGAGAGAAATCCCATACTATATACTTGAATCGAAAAAAGCCGGATCGTTTGCGCCATCGTGTCCAGCAATTCAGCGATCAATTCCGGATGCTGTGTTAAGTGTGGAATAAGGTCATCTAATTCAACGGCATACAGTTCAACATCGGATAGGGAACTTGC
>CALGSR010000493.1 GCA_937902115.1 uncultured Bacillus sp.
GGGTTATGTCTATATAGCGAAAGCCTTGTATTTGTTTTGCACGTTTGAAGTATTTAAATAAACGCTCGTTCGGATGAGCATTCTGTTTATATTCAGCAACAATATTTGACACCATTTCAACTAATTTATCCGGTTCAATTCCTTCGGCAACAGGCTGCCCGGGATGTGCCGTTCGTCCAACAGGCTTTGCTCCGATGAATAAATCAAACTTTCCTTTACGGAAAATAATGCCGATATCCTCCATCACTGCTTTATAACAAGCCATGCCACAGCCATTTAATCCTATATTGAGCTCCTTCGGCAATTCAGTTCCGCCAAGTACACGCTGCAATTCTTCCGCAAAGGAAATAGCTTCCGCTTTTTCCCCATCACAGAAGTCACATGCTTTAACTGTGACAATATCGCCGATTGGAGAGAGACTTAACCCAGATTGCTTCAACCTATCCGTAATGATATCCGGTTCAGCCGTCGGAATTCTCATCACGATGTAGTGATCTGGTGTATACTCAATCGTCCCTTTTTCCCCGGCCACTTCTGCTATGGCGATTAATTGGGCAGGTGTGAATTTTTTATTTGCCACGCCCGGGCTGATAGAAAACTCAAAAATAAATTCCATCTTTTGCTGCATACTCGTTTCAGAAATATGCATATTTTTTCCTGAAACTCGTGATAATGCCTCTATGGCCATGGCAAAGGAATCACTTCCTTGTTCAGCCTCTTTTGTTATCAAAGCAATATTCCCTTGAACATTTAAGTCTTGTTGATTATTTTCTTCCTGAGCAAGGGCCCATGGCTCCGCACTTTTTTGCAGCCGTTGATGTGGTTCAAGCGGTTGTTTTTCTGTATTAAGCGTATATTTTCTTTGGTAACCGCGCGGTGTAATTATTTTTTCATCATAGACAAAAGTAGAAGAATTCCCAATAATCACCGTTGTGAGCATGCCAATATCATGATTCAGCATATCGGCTAAATTTGTCAAAACAACATTCTGCCGCTCACGATAAGCACTTTTAACCAGCCCTACCGGTGTTTCAGGCGCGCGGTATTTTAATAGAATTCTTTGCGCTTCGACAATTTGTCTCGTTCTCCTGCCGCTGCGCGGATTATACAAAGCAATAACAAAATCCGCCATACCTGCAGCTTCCAAGCGCTTGGCGATTAAATCCCATGGTGTTAAATGATCACTCAAACTAATCGTGCAGGAATCATGCATAACCGGTGCTCCCAAAAGTGAGGCACATGAATTGATGGCCGAAATACCGGGCACCACTTCAATTTCTATTCCCTCTGCCTCTGTCCAGCCTTTTTCAATTAGCACTTCATACACAAGACCGGCCATTCCATATACTCCGGAATCCCCGCTCGAAATGACAGCGACTTTTTTTCCTGATTCAGCTTGTTTAACCGCCTCCTGCGCACGACTGACTTCTTCTGTCATTCCTGTACTGATCACGGATTGGGCGGTAATTAAATCTTGAATTAACTCCATATAGGTTTTGTAGCCAATGATAAAATCACTTTCTTTAATCGCCTCAACGGCACGTTCTGTAATATGTTTAGCATCTCCCGGTCCAAACCCAACGACAAATACTTTCCCTTTGTTCGGCATCCTGACAACTCCTTACCTTTATTCATGAATTTTCTTCAGGAATATGAAAAAAACCTTAACTCATAGAGTTAAGGTTTCTGAAGCCAAAAAATATAGCAAACAGTACGAAGTATACTGTTCTCATAGATTTGCCCGCTTCACCCATTCCCTCCGAATAAGTTACAATCACGTTTAAAAGCAGGTCTCCTGGCTTCGCTTCATTTGAACATTGTCCCTTCCCGGTTGTAGAACCAGTGGTATCGACAATGTCATCAGCAATACAGTAGCGGGGGCTGCATCGGATTCACACCGATTTCCCTATTATCCCTAGCTTGACGCATCGGGCACTTTTAAATCTATTTGGTTATTAAAAAACTGGTGGAACTTTTCTCCATTCAAAACATTACCATCATAAATGATCTTCAGGAAAATGAAAAGAGTTAATTCATCTTTCTGATTTTCTATTCCTCATAATAATTGGTTATTCTCTTATTCTATCAGCCTTTAGCCCCTTAAACATTCACAAAAACATTTTAATTCTAGCAAAAGAACAGGACACATGTTAAACTGAATGAGAAATTTTACAATTCTATTAGCTTTACGGTGCTGAATTTAAAAGATTCAGCTTAAAAGGGAAGTTGGTTAAAAGCCAACGCGGCCCCGCCACTGTATTGGGGAGCCTCATTACATTTATACCACTGTCATAAACGATGGGAAGGGAGTAATGTGCGATGAACCAGAGCCAGGAGACCTGCCGGAAAAGTATGAAGCAATATCAGCCTACGAGGATGGGTGTGCGGATAAAGCAAATGTAATGATTCATTACAGCTATGCTATATTATGCACTTCTTTCTCCTTGAAAGAAGTGCTTTTTCATTTCAAAATCATGTACACCTTTCAAATAAAATAGGCGGGAATAAAAGTAACTGGATATTAATTTGAAAGGAAGAAATACGGATGAAATGTTTCAATTTCAAAATCATTTATTTTTTGGTTCTGCTGATGATTTTACCGAAGCTCACCTTTGCCATGCACATCATGGAGGGGTTTTTACCGCTTGAATGGGCTATTTTTTGGTGGGGAATGACCCTGCCCTTTCTCATTCTTGGTTTACGTTCCATACGTAGGAGTATTCAGGAAAACCCAGAGGCAAAAATGTTGCTCGGTTTATCAGGAGCATTTGCCTTTGTTTTATCAGCTTTAAAAATTCCTTCTGTTTCTGGGAGCAGCTCTCATCCTACCGGTATCGGACTAGGTACGATTTTGTTCGGCCCTTTCGCCATGAGTGTTATCGGGTCCATTGTTTTGTTATTCCAAGCTTTATTGCTCGCCCATGGAGGATTAACAACTCTAGGTGCCAATGCATTTTCCATGGCTGTAGTCGGTCCGAACATTGCATATCTCATTTTTAAAGGAGTGGGGAAACTAAATTGGTCTTTCTCTGTTGCCGTGTTTTTAGCAGCCTTTGGCGCTGATTTAGGAACCTACTTAATGACCTCAGTACAGCTTGCCCTTGCATTCCCTTCTGATGCAGGCGGCGTGTACGCATCATTCTTGAAATTTGCTGGAATATTTGCTTTTACACAGCTTCCGTTAGCTGTCAGCGAAGGTCTGCTAACCGTTATTGTGATGAATTTCTTAAAAAAATATAATCTATCAGAACTCAAAATGCTCCGTGTTCTAAAAAAGGAGGCCCACTAATATGAAAAAAAACTTATTGCTATTAGGCATTGTTATTCTACTCGCTGTTATGCCGTTATTCATGCAAAAAGGGGCTGAATTTAGCGGCGCTGACGGAGAAGCAGTAGAAGCAATCGGAGAAATTAGTTCGAGCTATGAACCGTGGTTCTCTAGTATTTGGGAACCGCCCAGCGGTGAAATAGAAAGTTTACTATTTGCCTTGCAGGCTGCACTCGGTGCGGGTTTTATCGGTTACTTTATCGGCTGGACAAGAGGAAAACATAGCACCAAAGAAAGAAAAAAAGAGAATACCCATGCTGCTCATCGATAAATATGCCTATATGAATCGTCTCAAGTCAGTTCACCCGGCAGAAAAAATGCTTCTCTCCATTTTTCTGCTGTTCTTTACTTTAGCTGTCAAAGAAACAATCGTTTCGCTCATCATCTTTATCGTGATGAGTTCTTTAACGATTTTTGCAGCGAAAATCCCATTTCGCTATTATGTAAAATTACTGTTGCTGCCTGTTTTCTTTCTTATATCAGGTACTTTAACGATGTTGTTTTCTTTCGCTCAAAGAGAGATTCCCTTTGCTGCTTTGATCTGGAGAATAGAAATAGGAAATTGGCAGATATTTATCAGTGAAAGCAATGCCGATAAGATCATCTCACTTATCTTTGTTGTTCTGGCCAGCATCAGTTGCTTATACTTTTTATCGCTGACGACACCTATCCAAGCAATTCTTCAAGTTCTTCGCAAACTGAAGGTGCCTTCATTGTTAATGGAATTGATTGAAATTACCTATCGCTTTATTTTTGTGTTTATAGAATCTGCACATAAAATTTATCTTGCGCAGCAAACTCGACTTGGTTATCACTCGATCAAACAATCTTTACACTCCCTCGGTTTATTAATCTCTTCCATATTTGCTGCTGTCTTTCAGCGTGCAAAAGACCTGACCGTTGCCATGAATTCTCGCGGTTACGGGGATGAAATTCTATTTTTAGACGACCGCTACAAATATTCACTAAAGAACTGGGGCATCATCACCGGTATCATCGCTTTGATTGTGATCGTCTATATTCAGTTTGGAGGCTTGTTATAGTGGATGAAGTACTTTTCGAACTCAATCAGCTTACATATGTTTATCCTGATGGAACGGATGCTTTAAAAAATATTACTCTATCGATTAAGAAGGGAAAAAAGATTGCCTTACTCGGAAATAACGGGGCCGGAAAATCAACTTTATTTTTACATTTAAACGGAATTCTTAAGCCTACATCTGGAATGATTTTACTAGAAGGCAGCCCCATCCAATATAACCGAAAATCTTTATTAGCCCTGCGAAAAAAAATAGGGATTGTCTTTCAGGATCCTGATTCACAATTGTTTTCTGGCAATGTTAAACAAGATATTTCGTTCGGACCAATGAATTTAGGCTGGTCTAAGGAAAAGGTCAATGAACAAACCGAATGGGCAATGAAGGAAATGGATGTAACAGGCCTTCAGAATAAGCCGGTCCATTTTCTAAGCTTAGGACAGAAAAAAAGAGTGTCTATTGCCGGGGTATTAGCAATGGAACCGGAAGTTTTCATATTCGATGAACCGACTGCAGGACTAGATCCCTACTATTCCAAACAAATTAAACAAGTTCTTAACATCCTACATCAAAAAGAGAAAACGATTCTCCTTTCCACACACGATATCCATTTTGCTTATGAATGGGCAGATGAAA
Source organism: uncultured Bacillus sp. (assembly GCA_937902115.1). Lineage (GTDB taxonomy): Bacteria > Bacillota > Bacilli > Bacillales > Cytobacillaceae > Bacillus_BD. Next base: position 5,002 of record CALGSR010000493.1, read on the forward strand.
TCATCGTAATCAGTGGCGGCAAACTACTTTACCATGGTCATCCAATTTCTCTTTTTCTCCAGGATGACATTTTAGAAATAGCCCATTTGGAAAAGCCATGGGTCTTTGAAACAGCGGAGATTTTACAGAAAAAGCAACTCCTTCCCGAAGCAGAATCCATGCCGCGCAGCAAAGAGGAACTGTTTAAACAGCTGCAATCAATTAACGCCGACTCTGCCAATATTGTATAATGGAGCAAGAAGGTGATGAAGGAAAGTTGGATAAGTGAAACAATTATTTATCAAAACTGAACGACAAAGAGAATGAATTGATAAGTTAGAAAAGAATATAACTTCATTTAACAGTTATTCTGGGGAAAGAGATGAAAAATCCAGATTTCCAATGGAAAACATCCAAGCATTAGTCAATATGGGATATACCACATTGCCGCTTGCAAAGTAGTTCGGCGGTGAAGAGATAACCATCGCCGATATGGTACTTTTCCAAGAAACGATCTCAAGATTTGACGGGGCAACAGGTGTATCAATTGGCTGGCACCAAAGCGTTGTTGGCGAATTATACGAAAAGAAATATTGGGATAAATTGCTAAAATTGCACAAACGGCGATCCATGAAATGGAAAATAACTAACACGCGACAAAATAATATGAATTTTTCTAACAAAAAAAGACTGCTGCCCTTATTCCGTCGCAGCAGTCTTTTTTATTATTTCGTTTGCGCTTCTGCAAATAAAACCATAATTATTTCTAAAAGTTTGTGAACAATCCCACTTTCTTCTATTATATATGATGCTAAATCTCCATCCCCACCTCAGCAAACGTCACCATATTTTTCATCATACTGCACGCGGCTTCTACAATTGGAAACGCTAAGGCTGCACCTGAACCTTCACCAAGGCATAAATCAATATATAGCATTGGCTTGATTCCTAATAATTCACTAGCTTTTTGACCACCGATTTCTGCTGAAGCATGTGAAGTAATCATATATTCCTTTGCCTTTGGTTCAATAGCGGCGGCAATCAATGCCGCAGCAGTCGAAATATAACCATCGATAACAACGGGAATCTTGTTGGCTGCCGCTGCCAGCATCACGCCAGCCATCCCGCCGATTTCCAAACCTCCTACTTTTGCCAGTACGTCGATACCATCCTCTCGGTTTGGTTTATTTAACTCGATTGCTTTTTTTATAACATTGGCCTTATGTTCTCGTCCGCCTGCACCAAGCCCAGCCCCTCTTCCAGTGATCTCTATTGGCTCAATATTTCCAATAACCGAAAGGATAGCCGTGCTCGGGGTTGTATTTCCAATTCCCATTTCCCCCGTTCCAAGTAAATTTACCCCTTTCTTAATTTCTTCATTTGCAATTTCAATCCCAGTCTCTATCGACTTGATTGCTTCTTCTCGAGTCATTGCAGGACCCTTAGCCATATTATCCGTCCCGTACTTTATTTTTCGATTGATTACACCTGAATTTTCCGGCAGATCTACTTTAATCCCCACATCAACAGGGACAATTCTTGCTCCTGAAACTTTTCCTATAGCACAGACCCCTGTTGTTCCTTTTGCAAAATGCATAGTTTGTGCATAAGTCACTTCCTGAGGATTCTTTGTCACTCCTTCTTCATATACACCATGGTCGCCTGCCATGAAAATAATCGCTTTATTATCTACAACAGGAAATATATTTCTCGTAATTCCTGCTAATTGAACAGCTAAATCTTCTAAGCGCCCTAAACTTGTCGGCGGTTTAATTAATTGATTCACTCTTTCTCTCGCTTGGGCTGTCATTTCCTGATCCAAACTATCAATCTTACGAATCGTATCTTGTAACAAACTCATTATCTTTTCCCTCTTCTCCATAAAAATAATAAAAGCCCACAGTTTATTGCATAGCAAATAAACTGCAGGCTTTTCCATCACACACATCATACCTTAGCATATAGGCAGGTCTCCTGGCTTAGGTTCAACATTTCAACTGGCCTTCCCAGGGTTCACCCAGTGGCATAATCGTTGAAACTTCCCTTTACAGTGGCGGGACCGCTGAAGACTTTCACTTCATTCCCTATTCTCCCAAACGGGCACCTATTGCTCCTATTCATTTTATGATATAAATTTACATGAGAAAAAATGATTCGTCAACCAGATTTCTGTTAATGGACATGAAATTCCGACTTATAAGAATGAAATTTTAATCGTATTTTATATAAAGTTTGTAACATTTTGATTTCATTCGTAAAAAAACATTTCCATTTTTCTGAATATTGTGCATAATAGAGATATCGATTTGTTGCCCTATAAGCACCAAATTCGATAATTTCCGTTAAATCGATCCAATTTAAAATCAAGTAAAAGAAGCCAAAAGGAGAGTATTTATTGTATGTCCAGTTTACGAGAAGCTGCATTAAAAATGCATAAGGAAAACAAAGGAAAGCTAGCTGTTTATTCTAAAGTTCCATTACGTAATGCTAAGGATTTAAGTCTTGCTTATTCACCGGGTGTTGCTGAACCGTGCATGGAGATTTTTGAAAATGAAAACACTGTATATGATTATACAATGAAAGGAAATCTTGTCGCGGTTGTAACGAATGGAACTGCCGTACTTGGTCTTGGAAACATCGGTCCGAAAGCAGCTATGCCCGTTATGGAAGGAAAAGCCCTGCTTTTTAAATCGTTTGCTGATGTTGACGCATTTCCCATTTGCTTAGATACAAAGGATCCGGATAAAATTGTCGAAACCGTAAAACTACTAGAACCGACTTTTGGTGGAGTTAACTTAGAGGACATTGCCGCGCCGCAATGTTTTGAAATAGAGGAACGCCTTCGGAAAACTTGCAATATTCCGGTTTTCCATGATGATCAGCATGGAACTGCTATTGTAACAGCTGCAGGTCTGTTAAATGCTTTAAAGCTTACAGACAAAAAAATGGAGGAAATTCGTATTGTCGTAAATGGAGCAGGCTCTGCAGGCGTGGCAATTGTTAAACTACTTTTACATATGGGTGTGAATGATGTTATTTTGTGTGATACAAAAGGGATCATTTATAAAGAGAGAAAAACAGGAATGAACCCATTTAAACAAGAAATGGCCAATATTACAAACAAAGAACAAAAACAAGGTTCTTTAGCCGATGCATTGGCTGGAGCAGACGTATTCGTTGGTGTTTCTGCCGCCGGTGCTGTAACAAAGGATATGGTTCGTTCGATGAATCACAATCCAATTATCTTTGCAATGGCGAACCCTACACCGGAAATCATGCCGGAAGATGCAAAGGAAGCGGGAGCCACCGTTGTTGGAACCGGCCGTTCTGATTTCCCTAATCAAGTAAATAATGTACTAGCCTTCCCAGGAATTTTCCGTGGTGCCTTAGAGGTACAGGCAACAGACATTAATGAAGAAATGAAATTAGCCGCAGTATCTGCTATTGCCAATTTAATTAGTGCTCATGAACTTCATGCTGATTACGTGATCCCCGATCCATTTGATTTCAGAGTCGCTGCCCATGTTGCAACTGCTGTTGCCAAGGCAGCAATCGATTCAGGAGTTGCACGGAGAGTGATCGATACGGATGCATTACAAAGACAAATCTTAACATCAACTAAAAAAGAATTGCAATCTGTTAACGCATAATATTAGAGCCTTATATCCCCTATTCAGGGTTGATATAAGGCTTTTATTCATTATAGGAAGCCCTTAGAATCGTTTCATTCTCAAAATTAGCATGTTTGTGTCTAATTTTGAGAAAAATTTCAACATATTATGCCATATGATTATTTTGAAGATTAGTATAAAATGAATTTATGAAAGGGCTTACATCCTTTCGCATTGGGGATATAATTCGAATTAACTAGTAATCTGGGGGGATATGTAATGGGAATTTTACGCACAGGAAGAGTACAATTAAGAATGACAAACTGGGAAGAAAGTATTAATTACTACAAAAACGTTCTTGGTTTAATTGAAGTTGCTAGAGAAGATGACCTTGTATATTTAAAAGCTTGGGATGAACACGATCATCACAGTGTTATCCTACAAAAAGCAGATACTGCCGGATTAGAGCATTTGGCATTTAAAGTTGAATCACCAGAAGACCTAGATATGTATGAGAAAAAATTAAATGATTATGGTGTTGCTACAACACGTATTCCAGCTGGTACTAGGATTGCTGAAGGGGAAGCAGTTCGATTCCAATTACCAACAGAACAATTTGTTGAATTATATGCTGAAATTGAACAAGTAGGAAATGGTCTGCCACTTGTAAATCCAGCTCCATGGCCAGATGGATTAGTAGGAATTGCTCCACCAAGACTTGACCATTTATTAATTGCTGGTGAAGATGTTGCAGGCTCTACTAAATTATTAATGGACGTATTTGGCTTCAGCATGGCTGAAAGACTCGTTCAAGAAGACGGCGAAAGCTATATCGCAACGTGGTTGTTTGTTACAAATACTCCACATGATATCGCAATTATTGCTGGACCTAACGGAAAACTTCACCATGTTGGTTTCTTCCTTGATGAATGGAATGATGTTCGCAGAGCTGCTGACATTATCGGTAAAAATAATGTTTCACTTGATAAGGGTCCAGTACGCCATGGTATTACCCGCGGTACAACAATCTATTTCTTTGACCCATCCGGAAATCGTAACGAAGTATATTGCGGCGGTTATATCGCACACAAAGATCATCCAACGATCACTTGGACAGCTGATAAGCTTGGCGAAGGTATTTCTTATTTTGATAAGGATGCCGGTGACAGATTTACAGGAATTTGACGCATTGTGTCATCCGTAATTCCA
>CALGSR010000494.1 GCA_937902115.1 uncultured Bacillus sp.
TTAATTCAACGTATTCCAGTTGATGCGACCGTTTACCAATGTGATTTTCTTAAGGAAAGAAAACAAATTGAGATGATTCTTATAAGAGATGGAAGCACAGGACAATGGAAAATTTCCGAAACAATTACTGAACAATTATAAAGTAGACTTCCTTCAGTGGGGTCTTACTGCCAGTTAATGCGGGCTGTCACATCCTTTGTGACAGCCCGCATTCGTACGGGTTAATGACTATAGGAATTATCCTTGTTTAATGATGAAATGTTTCTCCTCCATTTTAGGATTTGTATAAACTCGTTCGAAAAATTCTATTTTCTCATTCTTCATCAATAAAACAGTAGAGCTTCTCGTCCCGTATTGTTCACTTTGAATAAACAAAGGTGAGAGAACTCTTTCCCATTCTAGTGAAACCCCTGTATGCGGCAGCATATGATCTGGGGCGTGTTCAGAATGTTGGAGAAGCTGAAACAAATCCTCCACCGGTTCCTCCTTGCTTTGAGCAATAATACGGGACAGCCCTTCCTTCCCCATTTTAACTTTCGGCCATTCTGTATTAAGAAAATGATTACTTAAACCATAGATTCCAGGCCCTAAGACTTTCGATTGTCGGTTCACATTTGAGTAATAATAAAGCTCGTTGACATCGCCAAATAATATATTATATCCTGGATAGAAATCCCTGCTGTTTTCCAACTTCACCTGAAAATCTTTTGTTTTCCCATTAAAAGTTAAATACTGGGAAACTAGTTCGCCTCGGGAACTTTTACCTGCCGTCTCTTCAAGGGGATCACGATAGTTTGTTAATCCTGCAAAACGACCGTCTTTTGTCACACCCATCCACGTTCCCATTTTCTCTAAATCTCTGCCAGCAAGAATTGCTGGCTTATCCTGCCAGAAATGGGCCACTTCTGTCGCTCTTCCATAAAATTCATCCCGATTGGCCGCCACGATTAATGGAATATCCGGATGAACATGATAGGCAAAAAGAATTAAACACATCAATATCACAGCCTTTTTCTTTATTAGTCAATGTTTTCCTTTTTTAATCATTATAAACGAAATTGTGACAACATTTAATCAATTGGCCTCAATCTCTTCCTGCCACAATAAAATAATACTATATTAAAAAGGTACATATCGAATAATAAGAGGTGTTGTAAAGATGAAAACAGATGTCATTGTCATTGGCGGAGGAATCAGTGGACTATCAGCCGCATTATTTACTGGTCATGCCGGATTAAAAACGGTTGTATTTGATGCTGGTGAATCACAAATTAAAAAAGTAGGGAAATTAAATAATGTTTTGGGAGCACCAGGTGTTTCCGGTGATGAATTGCTCGAACAATACCTTCAGCAATTAGGTGATTTTGCGGAAGTGAAGAATGAAAAGGTTGATTTTTTGCAAAAAGAAGGAGACCTTTTCATTGTAAAAGCAAATGGAGTAACATATGAAGCCGTTCGTGTTATTGTTGCTACGAATATTGATACAACATTATTAGAAGCAATGGGTCTTGAAATTGCAGTAAATGAAAATATTAAGAATAAGAAAATTAAAAAAGTTGTTGGTGTCAATTGGGAAGGCATCACTTCTGTTTCAAATCTCTATATTGCCGGTCTTTTAGCGGATCTTCCAAGTCAAGTAATGATTGCAGCCGGGCAAGGTGCTGCAGTCGGTGTACGTGTTGCCCAGGATGCCACAGGCGATAAATATATGTGGCATGATGTAAACTAATGTAATTTGCTATTAGCATAAGGAAAATTAAAAAGGTATTTACAGCTGTATTATGTAAATACCTTTGCTGTTCATAATAAATCTTATCTTGAGTCATCCTGTCATCGATCTGTATTGAACCTGATTCGATTAACCGATAAAATATAGCGTCAACGGAATTGTAATTAGACTGAGAAGTGTTGTGACCAATGTTGTAAATGAAGTTAAATCCGGTTTGACATTGAATTGAACGGCCAGCATCGTTGTATTCGCTGCAATCGGCATCGCCGCTAACAAGATATAAACATTCTTGATGAGATCGTTTACTGGCATATAGTTAACAAGGAAAACAGCGATGAGCGGTGAAATGACCATGCGAATAATCGTTACGCTATTTATATATTTTAATTCAAATTTACTCGATTTAATCTCGGCCAGCTGCATCCCAAGGATTAACATAACGGTTGGGATCGATGCATCCCCTACCATGCCGATGCCATCCACAATCGTTGATGGGAGTTTTATATGTGTAAGTTGCAATAAAATGCCTAATAAAAAGCCATATAGCACAGGCATTTTTAAAACGTTTATGAAGGCATCTTTTACACTAGTAGATTTTTCACTGCCAAATGAGGCAATAAAGATTCCCAGTGTATTGATGATAAAGGCATGAATCACCATAAGAATAACGGCATAATCAAACCCTGCTGCACCAAAAGCAAACAAGGCAACAGGCGCTCCATAATTCCCGCTGTTCGGAAAAACAGTTCCCAGCAGCATGGCCGACAAATGCGGTTTATTGGCTTTCATAAAATAACCGCAAATAACAGTAATGACGATCATGATTACAGCAAGAATAAATGTAAATAAAAACATATAAAAATATTCGACATTTAATTCATTCGAATAAAACGTGTCAAAGGTTAAAAACGGCAGCATTAAATACAACGACATCGTTGAAATCGATTTAATATTAAATTTAAAAATCTTCTGCCCAATAAACCCTGTTCCAAAGATGAGAAATGCCGGTAAAACAATTAACAATAACTCCACCAATAAAGCCCCTTTCAACTCCCTTCCAGATATTTGTTAATAGCTTGAGAGAATTGTTCCAAAATAAAAGTTTCATAACATATATGGTATATCACAGAAATCTGTAGATATCAAAAGATTCTGAGGACTAAATGCAATAAAATTGCCCTTTTTACTATTTTTTTGAAAAAACAGTTTCCCTTTTTATTAGATTTCGCTATAATGAGTTAGAATTTAATAGCAATAACTAGGGGTGTCCAGTGAGCTGGGCTGAGAGAGGAACGCGATGAAGTTTCTTGACCCTCGGGACCTGATCTGGCTCATACCAGCGTGGGGAAGTTACTATCATGTACGTTATGATTACTTTCGGATAAATCAAGCCGGGTCCAATTTTTTCACTGGACGCCGGCTTTTTTTATTCCATTTTTACATAAACGCTTGACATGGTCCAGAACAGGTCTCGCAACTAAAAATAAAGGAGCGATCGACCCATGTTAAATTCATCTTTAAATAATGAAAATATCTCGATCATGTCAAGCTTTGAAGGTAGTAAGAAAGTTTATGTATCGGGTACAAGACCCGATATTAAAGTTCCGATGCGGGAGATTGAATTAAGCCCGACAATAAGTACACTAGGCGAAGAACAAAACCCGCCAATTCGTGTTTATGATACAAGTGGTCCTTATACAGATCCAAATTACTCGGTTGATATTACAAAGGGACTTCCAGCCCACCGTCGTCCATGGATTGAGGAAAGAGCTGACGTAGAGGAATATGAAGGAAGAGAGATAAAGCCTGAGGACAATGGCTACAGGGATGAAGCTGATCCTCGCTCTAATCATCAGGTGTTCCCTAGTTTAAAACGAAAACCGCTCCGTGCAAGAAAAGGGGAAAACGTTACTCAGCTTCATTATGCGAAAAAAGGAATCATAACGCCTGAAATGGAATTTATCGCAATCCGTGAAAATATGGATCCGGAGTTTGTCCGTGAAGAAGTGGAAAAAGGACGAGCTATTATTCCAGCTAACATTAATCATCCGGAAACCGAACCGATGATCATTGGGCGGAATTTTCATGTAAAGATAAATGCGAATATTGGGAATTCTGCAGTCTCCTCCTCGATTGAAGAAGAAGTGGAAAAAATGACATGGGCAACACGTTGGGGCGCCGATACAATTATGGATTTATCAACTGGTAAGAATATTCACACGACCCGTGAATGGATTATTCGAAACTCCGTTGTTCCTGTCGGTACGGTCCCCATTTATCAGGCATTGGAAAAGGTAAATGGAATTGCCGAGGATTTAACTTGGGAAGTTTATCGTGATACATTAATTGAACAGGCTGAACAAGGCGTTGATTATTTCACGATTCATGCCGGGGTTCTGCTGCGCTACATTCCGCTGTCTGCCAAACGATTAACCGGGATTGTATCACGCGGCGGTTCAATTATGGCTCAATGGTGCTTGTATCATCATCAGGAAAACTTCCTCTATACTCATTTTGCGGAAATCTGTGAAATTATGAAAAGCTATGATATAACCTTTTCATTGGGTGACGGACTTCGTCCTGGTTCGATTTACGATGCGAATGATGAAGCACAATTTGCTGAACTGGAGACACTTGGTGAATTGACGAAAATTGCCTGGGATCATGATGTACAGGTAATGGTCGAAGGACCAGGTCATGTTCCGATGCACCTAATTAAAGAAAACATGGACAAACAGCTTGAGGCTTGCCAAGAAGCACCATTCTATACTCTCGGACCACTGACAACCGATATCGCACCGGGGTATGATCATATTACTTCAGCAATTGGTGCCGCGATGATTGGCTGGTACGGCACGGCCATGCTTTGCTATGTAACACCAAAAGAACATTTAGGTCTGCCAAATCGTGAGGACGTACGTACAGGCGTTGTTACATATAAAATAGCCGCCCATGCCGCCGATTTAGCGAAAGGACATCCAGGGGCCCAAGCTAGAGATAACGCCCTTTCCAAAGCTCGTTTTGAATTCCGTTGGAAAGATCAGTTTAATTTATCACTTGATCCAGAACGGGCAGTTGAGTACCATGATGAAACACTTCCTGCTGAAGGAGCCAAAACTGCTCATTTCTGTTCGATGTGCGGTCCGAAATTTTGCTCGATGAGAATCTCTCATGATATCCGCAATCGAGCGCAAGAAAATCAGATCGTCAATAACAATGAGATTGAATTAGGCATGAAGGAAAAGGCGGAAGAATTTAAGAAAACAGGCAGGAATATATACTCATAATTATGTCAACGACCCGCACTTAACAACCTTATGGTCTGTTTGAAGTGGGGGCTTGGGGTA
>CALGSR010000495.1 GCA_937902115.1 uncultured Bacillus sp.
ATAAAGGGCCTTTGCGCGGTGGAGGATTTTCGTTAAAATCACTTCGGCACTGCGCGTAACCGGGTGAAAATAGACCTGCCAGTACATTTGATAACGGCTCATAATATAATCTTCTACTGCATGCATCCCGCTCTTCTTAATAACAATTTGATCCTCACGCGGGCGCATGACACGCAAAATCCGCTCCATATCAAAATGACCATAGCTAACACCGGTAAAATAAGCATCCCGCTGCAAATAATCCATCCGGTCGGCATCAATTTGACTGGAAATCAAGCTAACAACTAATTTATTTTTATATGTTTTTGCAATAACCTCGGCTACTTTTTTCGGGAAATCAGGGGCTGCTTTCTTTAAAACTTGGTTGACCTCTGTATCTCCTAAAATAATGGCCTGGGTAAAATATTCATGATCAAGCTGAAATACCTTTTCGAAGGAATGCGAAAACGGTCCGTGTCCCAAATCATGGAGCAAGGCCGCACATAAGGATAGCAGGCGCTCTTCATGACTCCATCCCGATCGCCCCTCAAATACATCATCCACGATACGGCGGACAATCTCATAGACACCAAGGGAATGATTAAAGCGGCTGTGCTCAGCCCCATGGAAAGTTAAATAGGTTGTTCCAAGCTGCTTGATGCGCCGTAAGCGCTGGAATTCCTTTGTCCCAATCAGATCCCAAATCACGCGATCGCGCACATGGATATAGCGGTGAACCGGGTCCTTGAATACCTTTTCCTCAAACAGCTTCTCCTCTGCATAAGCCATTTCCTTCCTTCCCTTCCTCAAACTCTCGTATCTCCGTTCTGAAAAACATTCAATATACATTATATCGTTTTCTCACTAATTATTCTCTACCTGTTTCTACAAATTTCACTGAAAAGCGGAAGCGCCTTGCTCAAGCAGGGTATGGACTGGAGCACTCCCTTCTTGAGATAAAGGAAACACGAAGAGCACGACAGTGTGATTCGATGTTGACTTATTGTAGGGAGGAAGTGTGAAGTACACTAGTCACTAGGCGCTGGAGCTAGACACTAGCCTGAATTCAGAAAGCTTATACTATATCTATGTCCAAAAAGAAAAATCCCCCTAAGACGGAGTCGAAGGCGAATTTATTTTTTCAACTTTTTATTTATTTTTTCTTCCAGCTCTGCTTCTGACAGCGCAGCAACCGGGCGGTTATTTACAAAAGCAAAAGTTTTCTTTCTGCCTGGTCCGCAATAAGATTGACAGCCGATCTCTATTTTGGCTTCAGGGTCAATTTTTTTCAGCATTGGGAGCAATGTCTTTAAATTAACTGCCTGGCAATCGTCGCAGACTCGAAATTCATTACACATATTCGTCTACAACCCTTTCTACTATATAAAAAACACTTTTTTACTTTTAAAAAAGTCACATGCGTTTTTTTCGATTTTTCACTAAGTGGTATTGTACCGCTTATGCCCGCATATTGCAAGGTACCAACGTCCATATTCAGCAGCAGATGAATACTTTAATCATTATTTGCTGATAATAATACTGTGGCAAATGATCAATCCTAAATAAAATCTACTATCCTTTTAATCACCTTGTATAAGATGTTTTGTTATTGGACATCATGAAACTAATGAATTTACAAAAAGGCTGTCTTAGGAAACATAGCCTTAAAAAATAGTGAAATCAAACATTAGGGAGTTGAAAAGATGAAAATTCGTCAAGATGCTTGGACAGATGAAAACGATTTGTTGCTTGCTGAAACGGTTCTTCGTCATGTGAGGGAAGGCAGTACACAGTTAAATGCGTTTGAAGAAGTAGGTGACAAGCTTAATAGAACATCAGCAGCATGCGGGTTTCGCTGGAATGCTGTTGTCCGTCATAATTATGAAAAAGCATTACAATTAGCGAAAAAGCAAAGAAAGCAAAGACAGAGAATACTTGGCAAGGATCAAAGTGGAAAGAAAAAGTTATTATATTCACCGCCAGAGCCAAGTATAGAAGATATTAATACGGTGGCAACTATGGAAATTCCAGCAGAAGTCTTTGATCATGAAGTGATGGCGGAAATGTCAGAAGAACTGACAAATGTACAAGTGAATGTACCCGTCCAGCCTACATCTGCTGTTGCTGCGCCTCCTGCCAAGCTGAACTTAAACACGGTGATTGCTTATTTACAAAGCTTAAACAATGCCAATCTTCATGCAGAAATTTTAAAAAGCGAGAATGAAAGATTGAAACGTGAAATTGCTGATTTGAGAAGTCAAAACAAGCTGCTTCAGGAAAAACTCGATAATACGGAAGAAAACGCCACAAGTATGCAGGAAGATTACGAGACACTGATGAAAATCATGAACAAGGCTCGTAAATTAGCATTATTTGAAGAAGAAGAGCGTTCCTCGACGACATTCAAAATGGACCGCAACGGGAACCTAGAAAAGGTTGCTGAATAATAAGGATGTACCGCCGTACGTGGCGGGAAAAGTTTACTTCAAGAAAGACTAATTTGAAAATATAGAAAAGCCGCGGCAATGAATCTCCTGCGGCTTTTTCATGTTCTACCCTTCCATCATCTTCTGATTCCGCTCCAGTACCCGTTCATAGTAACTCTCAAACAGCGGCATCTCCCCCGGCGAAAGCGCTCCGCTAAACCCGAGCGGGGACTTCTCCTTCAAGACTTGCAGAAAGCGGAGCATCATATCCTGAACTGTAAGCGGTGTTTCAAGCAACTCTGACAGTGACGCCATCACCTCCGGGACAATGCGAGGGTAGGTCACTTTTGTCTTTGTATCCTTTTGGCCCTTTTTATAAAACTCTCCGATTAAACGGGCCCGTTCACTGCCACTGCCATTGACACAAAGATAAATCTGCACTGCTACCCCTCTCTTGAGCCGGCGCTGTGATATTCCGGCAAACTTTCTTCCCTTTATGCTAAGATCATAGCTTCCCGGGCAATACGAACCGACAATTTCCCCTGCCTCAATCGGGGCTGCAAAATCGGCAAACATCTCCTGCACAAGACGCCACATTGCGTCATAGCCGCGGTTAATATCAATTCCATTTATCCGTTCCGGAAAAACTAGCGTAAGATTCAGTACCCCTTCATCAAGGACAACCGCCAAACCGCCTGAATTGCGGACAATAACATCATAGCCCTCTTGTTTTAAAAATTGAATCCCTTCCTCTATATATGGAAGCTTTGTATCCTGTATCCCTAGTACAATCGTATTCTGATGGACCCAGGCCCTTGCTGTTGCCGGCGCCATCCCGCCTCCGACCGAAGCGCAGAGCGTGTCATCGATGCCGAATGATTGCAAAGCACTTACGTATTGCCCTGATACAGATTGGTCAATCACTCTCCACGTATCCTGAACTAATAAATCCTCATTCGCTGCCATCCTTTTCTCCTTGTCCTTACACTTTGAGCCTTATTATAGCAAAAAAAGAGCCCACCCCAAAAATGCCGGATGCATTTCTAAGGACAAGCCCTTCTTTCCTAAAAGTAAAAACTTCTTACTCAGCAATCACTTGTGTCGCTGTAATTAACGCTAATTTGTAAACTTCCTCTGTATTACATCCGCGTGATAGGTCGTTTACGGGTGCATTAAGTCCTTGCAAAATTGGTCCAACTGCATCGAAGTTTCCTAAACGCTGGGCAATTTTGTAACCGATATTTCCAGCCTCAAGGCTTGGGAAAACAAATACAGTTGCTTGGCCTTTAAGAACAGAATCGGGAGCTTTCTTTTCCGCAACAGATGGAACAAATGCAGCGTCAAATTGTAATTCACCGTCAACTACTAATTGTGGATCACGTTTCTTCGCTTCTGCAACAGCAGCAATTACCTTTTCTGTTTCCTCTGATTTTGCCGAACCCTTTGTCGAAAAGCTCAACATTGCCACACGTGGGTCAATATCAAACATTTTTGCTGTTTTCGCACTTTCCACCGCATTTTCCGCTAAATCATTGCTGTCGGGAACAATGTTGACTGCACAATCCGAAAATACATACTTTTCATCTTCGCGTACCATCACGAACGCACCGGAAACTTTGCTTACGCCCGGCTTTGTTTTAATGATTTGCAGTGCAGGACGAATCGTATCAGCAGTAGAATGCGCTGCACCGCTCACAAGCCCGTCAGCTTTCTTTGTGTAAATAAGCATTGTTCCGAAATAATTTTCGTCTAATAAAAGCTTGCGTGCATCTTCTTCTGTTGCTTTTCCTTTACGGCGTTCAACAAATGCAGCAACAAGCTCGTCCATTCCCGCATATGTGGCAGGATCATATATTTCAAGAGCATCAGCAGAAAGATTCAATTCCTTTGCTTTTGCGCCTATTTCCTCAATGTTGCCAATAACAATCGGCTGAACAATTTTTTCTTCTGCCAAACGGATAGCAGCCGTTAAGACACGTTCATCTAATCCTTCCGGAAAAACAATTTTTACATTTTTGCCTGATAGCTTTTGCTTTAGTCCTAAAAATAAGTCACTCATGATATGGCCTCCTATAGCATTTCCTTTAATCAAATTCGCCTCGGCGTATTTGCGCCCGATACTAGCACGCTCACTCGAAAAGTTTCCTTTGAAAAATCGAGGCATCCGCCGGAGGCTTAAATTCATTCAGCCAAGGTATAGACCCCACTGGATTGGAAACCCTTTCCAACCATACTCTACTTATAGAAGTGAAGGACTTATGCTGAATGAATTTAGTTATTTCATCTATTAGGATACTATTCCAACACGAAAATTCAAGCATTCGAGCGCTAATCTGTCCTATTTGAAAAATGTTCCATTATTATAATATTTCCAAATAGTCACATATATTTGGTGGTAAACTACTTTATTACTATTTCCTGCTCCTTTAAAATTATCCGCTTCATATGATTACCTAGGCTTGCTTTAGGACTTTTGGTGAAATTATGATATAGTATTTTATGGTAGTGCTTTTGTTAAAATTGATTATTTTTTGAAAAAGAATGATCAGAGATGAACTTAACAAAGCCTTATATTTTAACTACACTTACAAGGGGTGTTATGTATGAGTGAAGCGGCAAAAACACTGGATGGATGGTATTGTTTGCATGATTTTCGTGCAGTTGATTGGACAACATGGAAGCTGATTCCGGCTGCAGAGAGAGAAGAAGCGATTAGCGAATTCCAAAGTCTTTTAGACAAATGGAATACGGCTCAGGAAGAGAAAAAAGGCAGCCATGCTCTTTATACAATCGTCGGCCAAAAAGCAGACTTTATGATGATGATCCTTCGTCCAACGATGGAAGAATTAAATGAACTTGAAACAGAATTTAATAAAACAAAACTAGCCGAGTTTACAGTCCCGGCTCATTCTTATGTCTCAGTGGTTGAATTAAGTAACTATCTGCCATCTGAAGGCAGCGATCCTTATCAAGATCCGCATATTCAGGCACGCCTGT
>CALGSR010000496.1 GCA_937902115.1 uncultured Bacillus sp.
TGATACCAATAAATAACCCGCCAATAAGCAAATCAACAAATGAATCAGCATTGCTAATATAGAAAATAGGGAAAAACAGTAAAATAAAACTAATCATCGTGACCGAGCGACCGCCAAAGCGATTCGTCCAATAACCAATAGGAACTCTTAAGAGCGATCCAAGAATAACGGGAACGGCTGTAACTAATGTTAGTTGATTCGCTGTTAAATGGATGTCCTCTTTGATAAACGGAATTAAACCTGACAGGATGACCCACACCATAAATCCGATAATTAATGAAAATGTTTGCAAAGGTAATTGAAGCGTTTTCTTCATTTTTATTCTCCTTTCAACTGCCATTTTTTACATAAGCAGTTTTATATCTACCATAATTTTAAAAAAAGGAGTTGATATGACGATGTTAAGATGTTCACAGATTTTATACTGTCATGAATTCGACACATTCCCACTAACTGAAAATCATTCTTAAATATGTTACAATAGGTTAAATTGAAAAAATAAAGGGTGATTGAAATATGGCACCAAATTCAATTAAGGCAACCCATTCCATTGAGATTAAGGAACTCCTTCGCATTGCCGACAGAAGGATTAAAACGAATAAAAATCAGTATTTATTTCAAGAAGGTCAAATGGCAAATGAACTTTATCTGATCATTTCCGGTAAGGTTCAAATCAGTAAGATTGCCTCGGAAGGCCGTGAGCTTGCTCTACGAATTTGCGGTGAAAATGATATATGCGGTGAATTAACCCTATTTACGAATGCACCGCGCTACATGTTGAATGCCCGAATCATTGACGAAGGCGAAGTGGCGGTAATTAACAAAGATGTTATTGAAAAAGAAATGTTTCAAAACAGCGCCCTCGCTTATGAATTTATGAAATGGATGAGTGATCATTTCCGCAAAACACAGACGAAATTCCGTGATCTGCTTTTAACTGGGAAAAAAGGTGCTTTGTATTCAACACTTATCCGCATGACTAATAGCTATGGTGTGCCAAAAGAAGATGGGATCTTAATTGACCTCCCGCTTACGAATCAACAGCTGGGAGATTTCTGCGGAACATCTCGTGAGAGTACGAACCGCTATTTGAATGAATTGAAACGGGAAGGCATCATCTCATTTGACAAAGGAAAGATTAAGATTCATGATCTGCAATATTTGAAAAATGAAATTGGCTGTGAAAATTGCCCTGCAATATATTGCAGCATTGAATAATATGAACTAAAAAAGAGGCTGAATCAGTGATTCAGCCTCTTTTTTATACGCTTCTCCATCATCTCTTTTCATGAAAATTCCCGTTATTATTTTGTGTCTATTTTATGACATAGAAACCAGTGTGAAGTACTTCACAGTTTTCACCCTGTCCACATTGTTAAAGTGGAACCATAATCATGATTCAACTTTAAAAAACCTAACACATATGGATAGACGCTCTAACTATGTAAAAGAAGGAGAGTTTTTATGAAAAAGAAACGATCACCTTTACTTAATCGTTTAAAATATTTAACGCCGATTGAAAAACAGTCCAATAATCACAGCCAGACAACTTATGAAAACCGTGACTGGGAACAAGCTTACCGAAACCGCTGGCAGCATGACAAGGTCATTCGTTCAACCCATGGAGTAAACTGTACGGGATCGTGCAGCTGGAATGTTTATGTGAAAGACGGACTAGTGACATGGGAGGGACAGCAGCTGGACTACCCTTCAACAGGACCGGATATGCCTGATTTTGAGCCGCGCGGATGCCCAAGGGGTGCTAGTTTTTCCTGGTACATTTACAGCCCACTTCGTGTGAAGTATCCCTATGTCCGGGGTATTCTTTTGCAGATGTGGCGTGAAGCATTAAAAGTAAACAAGAGTCCCATAGATGCTTGGAAAAGTATTGTCGAAAACCCGGATAAAGCAAAACTCTATAAAAAAGCACGGGGAAAAGGCGGTCTAGTCCGTGCTGAATGGGATGAGGTGTTGCAGCTTATTTCTGCTTCGACTTTGTATACAGCTTTAACTTATGGACCTGACCGAAATGTTGGCTTCTCCCCTATCCCGGCGATGTCGATGTTGAGCCATGCCGCAGGCTCCCGCTTTATGGCATTAATGGGCGGGCCGATGCTGAGTTTCTATGACTGGTATGCCGACCTCCCTCCTGCTTCACCGCAGATTTGGGGCGATCAAACCGATGTACCGGAGAGCAGCGATTGGTTCAATTCCGGCTATATCTTGACATGGGGCTCTAACGTCCCACAA
>CALGSR010000497.1 GCA_937902115.1 uncultured Bacillus sp.
CAGTAGCACCCACCGCCATCCCGATTGAATTGATGCTGCCAATCCAGCCCATTTCCTGAACAGATAAATTCCAGTCAATCTTTAGTGCAGCAATGACAAATGAAAGAATCCCGACGTCCATTGCATCAAACATCCATCCCGAACCGGATACGATAAGCAGCTTGCGGTTTGAAGTGTCCCTTGGTTTTCCCATAATAAAACCTCCAAAATTGAGACTGTTGTTCTTTATTTTGCCACTAATATCATTTTTCTATGAATTCATTTGCGTATGGAAGTTTTAATAAAAGAATTAGGATCAATCCTTTCAAAAACAAAAAACCGCTTCAGAATCATGAAGCGGAAGGGGGTAATTCTTTTTTTAAATACTGTTCAACTACCCGGTTTAAGCGTTCAATTTGGTAGGCATAATTGTAGATTGACGAACTAATGACAGTCAACTGAATCTTCTGATCCTGTTGATAGAACTCAATGATCTTTGCAATAAAAGCATTCGTTTGTTGCAAGATATCGTCTTTCAAATCGGGCTCATCTATCTTAATCTTTCCATCATATTTCAAAAAGCAAAGTTCATGATACTTGATCAAAAGTTCTAGCTGTTGATCAAATAAAAGGTTTTGATCCTCAGTTGGTTTAGATTGAAAATAAAAGGAATCGATGTCCTCCAGTACGATATACCCCTGATGCAGAGATTTATACATTTGCTTATAAACAACAATCTCGCGTAGTTCCGTTTGGCTTATTTTTTTGAAATTTTCCCGTTCCTCGTCAAACAGCATGAATTGCTCTTCTAAGTTCAAAATCTCTTTCTCCAAGTCTCGCATTTGATCATGGAAGGATTTTGCTGTCATTTCATTGGAAATTGCCGTTCGTATCAAAATCGACATGTCTTGAAAAACAGCATGAACTTTATCGATAAATGTTTTTTTATAGTTGGGCGGTGAGACGAAAATATTAATGAGCAAAGCAGATGCCATTCCGATAAACGTTGAGGAAAAGCGCTGCAAAGCAAACGTGTAGTCTTCATCACCAGGTGCACTCATAATCGCAAGTACAGTTACTAATGTAAGGGAAATCGTATCAGCCATTTTTAATTTCATACTGATTAAAATGACAATGATCATGACAAGTCCGATGGAGAACGGATCATTGCCAAGGAAGTATAAGCCGAGAAAGGCAATAATGGCTCCTAAAATATTGGTTTGTACCTGATCCCAAGCTTGTTTCCATGTGCGGTAAATAGATGGCTGCATCGTAAATATGGCGGCCATACCGGCAAACACGGCACTTTCCATCTGAAGCAGGGAAGAAACATATAAAGCTAATGTAACGGCGAGGCCGGTTTTCAATACACGCGGTCCTATTTTCACAGTTAAGTGATCCTCCTAATTCAAGCTGGTCGTCTTTCCTTTACTATTTCTTGTTATCTTTGATGCTAGTTACATAAACTAATTATAATAATTTTTTTGAAAAAAGAAACTTTGATCTCATCGAATCGTATGTTAGGGAGAGGAAACTTCGAAAGATTAGGAATATAATCATTCGAAGTAGTTAGTTTAGATAACTGGAGTGGAACAATAATGAAAGAATGGTGGAACAGAAAGAAAGAGCAAAAGAAAAAGAGAAGGAGAAATAAAGAGGGCTATTCTTTGATTGATTTTATACCTGAATTAATTATCCTGCCGTTTAGACTCATTTTTTGGTTGATTCGGGGCTTGGGCAGATTGATAACGGATGGTTTTTGAAGGGTGTTTTCTAAGAAATACCTATTAGGAGTGACCAAATCAATTGGATATAAAAGAAGAAACTGGGCAAGGATAACGGTAATTCTTTTTCTAATGAATGGTGGTTGTTTAAGATATGGAATGGGATTTCGTATGGAAGGCAATTTTAATTGTTTTTGCTGGTACCATTCTATTACGGATTGCTCGAAGGAAAACCATTTCGCAGATGACTTTGGCTGAGACTGTGATTATGATTGCGATTGGCTCACTCTTAATTCAGCCGGTTTCTGGGGAAAGCATTTGGGAAACCTTTCTAGTAGGAGCTATACTTGTTGGCACGCTGTTAGTGATGGAATATATCCAGATTAAATCTGACCGTATGGAAAAATGGATTACGGGGAAAGCAAAAATGGTTATTGATAATGGCACGCTGAATGAACAAAATTTGCGTAAGCTTAGATTAACCGTTGATCAGCTGGAAATGAAGCTGCGACAAAATAGTATATCAAAAATTAGTGATGTGAAATGGGCCACATTAGAACCAAACGGACAATTAGGCTTTGAGCTCAAAGATGAGGCCCAGCCAGTTACGAAGAAGGATCTGGAGGAATTTAAACAAGTACTTATTCAATTAATCCCTAACAATGCACAGTTTACCCATATCAATGAAATCGTTCAGTTAATCAATAAAAAGTATGAAGTTCAGAGTCAGGAGGATATTTTTGCGGAAGTACAAAATAATGAACATTTTAAAACTCCGCCCAAGCATCTGCAATAAGTTTCCCAAAACAGGATAAGGCAGGAATCCTGTCCTGCCCCAATTTTTAAAGTTAGAGAGAGTTTCATTACGCTGACTCTTCTTTTTTGCATTCCCTTTTGTCTTCGTTCAGTCACAGTTTCTCCAGCAATTCCCCAATTGTCTGTGTCTACCTCATCAATCACGACGACAGTAGTATTCGGGTTTTTCCCCAGTACATCAACCAATAGTTGTGTCGTACCTTTAATCAGTTCGGCCTTTTTCTCAGGAGTCAGATTTTCTTTTGTTACTTTGATATTTACATAGGGCATAATGAAAACCTCTTTTCAATAATATATCTTTATCATATATCTTTTTTAGTATCGGGGATAGATATTGTCAGAATTCATGAATGAACTTTGCAAAGCTAAATCCTTTTATTTCATTGGAATAATAGGGTATGATAGATAAATGATTTATCTTATATTCGATGAAATTAATATGATGTGAGGGATAGCAGTGGAAGCAATGAAGATTTCTTTACCAACCGTTTATAAAATTGAAACCGTTCGAAGCAAAGGGGTATCTAATGAAGAGTTACTAGCAACGCTTAAAACAGGCGATGTCAGCGCTTGGAGTGATTATAATTCGAATTTTGAATTTAACGAACTTGTGGAACTTTATAATAACAACCCGGAAGAGTTCAAGTCTATGCTTGAAAATGGTTATACCGTGAAATTTGTAACTCTTCCTGGTCTAAAAAATATTCTGAAGCTGAAATACGGGATACTTGAAGAGCGTGATTATCAGCTAACAGAGACAGGGATAAGCGGCCTGCAAGTTGATGATGAGTAAATGACTGCGATCAAGCAGATGCTTTCAAAAAACTGGAAGATTGAAGAATTAGCCGATGAAGATAAGAAAGTGCTGAAAATTGAATTGTAAGCAGAAGCATGGGGAAACTCATGCTTTTTCATTGCATGGTTGGATGAATAATAAGTATTATTTTTTTATTAAAAATAGTTAAAAATAGAGGGAATTAGTACATACAGCTTGAATATTATTACCATCACAGTTGGGAAGATAGTGGCAGATTGGCTATTTTTTTCTAAAAAAGTGAAAGATCCTTTGCACACCTCTGTGACGAAAGGAATTATTAAAAAATGGAGGGTATTAAATGAATAAAACGGATTTAGTGAAAGCTGTCTCTGCGCAAACTGAATTGACACAAAAGGATGCTGCCAAAGCGGTGGATGCAATATTTGAAACGATTTCAAGCACTCTGGCGCAAAATGAGAAAATCCAATTAATCGGATTTGGCACATTTGAAGTTCGTGAACGTGCAGCTCGTAAAGGACGCAATCCGCAAACAGGAGAGGAAATTGACATCGCTGCTTCAAAAGTTCCGGCATTTAAACCTGGAAAAGAATTAAAAGAGGCAATCAAACAATAAGGCTCTTTTCTTAAACATTGTTGCTTTTGGAGTAAAGAAGCTGATTGTTCTTGCATAAAGGTTGATGTTGTTAGAAATTTATTGAGAAAAGAGCTACAAATTAGATAAAAATGCCCAAATACCTGATTGCACATTAAAATTGGCCTTTAAATTTTAACAACAAACTTTACGAATACAGCCAACAATAAGGAAGAAAAGCATGGGCCACCTCAGTCCATGCTTCTTTTTTTGGCAAAACCTGTTATACTATTAATATCAAATATTCAGATATTTAGATACTTCGATATCATTTTAGTAAAACGATAATTTTTGAAAAGGTATTCTAATTATTGATAGAAAAAGTAGGGAACCAGAAAAAGAGGAGAAAAAATGAGGAGCAATCTGAGAAGAAGGCGCAGACGTAGACAATTAAAAAGACTTACATATTTTGTTATATTAACAGCGGTTGTAGCTATATGCAGCGTATGGAGCATGTTATTGATAGGTGAAAATCAATCGGTTCCAACTGATCATGATGAAGCCGTAACTAGCAAAGCTGAACCAGAAAAGGAAATAGCTTCTGTTATCATTGAAAAACCAGATCCGGAGCCAGTTATTCATACAATTCAGATAGCAGCTGTCGGAGACATCCTCATTCATGATCGAGTTTATCAAACGGTTGATATGGGGGATGGACGATATGATTTTACTCCAATGTTTTCACAAGTAAAGCCTTACTTACAAGCTGCTGATATTGCCTTTGCCAATCAAGAAACCATGATAGGGGGAGTTGAATTAGGGTTATCCTCTTATCCGTGTTTTAATAGTCCGGTAGAAATTGGTGATGCCCTAAAGGATGCCGGAATTGATATTGTGTCAATGGCTAACAACCATACACTTGATAAAAATGATAGAGCCGTTCCACGGGCAATTGAACATTGGAATAAAATTGGCATGTTGTATACAGGGTCCTATCAATCCTTTGCGGATCAGCAGATTATTCGCGTGATTGAAAAAAATGAGATTAAAGTGGCATTTCTTGCTTATACATATGGAACGAATGGAATACCTGTTCCCCAAGGCAAAGAATATCTTGTCAATTTGATTGATAAGCAAAAAATAAAAGCGGAAATTGATCGGGCTGAGGAGATTTCAGATGTGGTAGCGATAAGTCTTCACTTTGGGAATGAATATGAAAGAATGCCCAATTCAGCCCAGCAGGAGTTCGTTCAATTTGCTGTTGATGAAGGTGCGGATATTATTCTTGGAACGCATCCACATGTGCTGCAGCCTTTTTCCTGGGTTGAAGGGAAAGAAGGGAATAGAGCCTATGTTATGTATTCACTTGGGAATTTTCTATCGGGACAAACCGGTGTATATAAACAAACCGGTGGCATAGCCAATATTGAAATTCAAAAAGTCGTGACGGGAGACAATGTAGAAGTTACTCTGCAAAATCCAGCCTTTATCCCAACTTATGTCCATATCGATTCATCAGGTTACGAGATTATTCCTCTCAATCAATTAACAAATAGTGAGTTAATAAATGCGCAAGGGTATTATGATGAAATGAAAGCTTATATAACCCAATCAATGCCAGAAATGGTATTTATCGAAGCAGAGGATCATTCTGCTGCAACCTAATCAATCGGGGCGTTATCGTAACGCCCCGATATTTAGGTGGAGAGCACTTGCCCATGATTGTTTTGTATGTATGTTCTGTTTATTCTTGTTTTGCCATCATTTCTATCTTTTCTTGTTTAGATTTTCCGCTATGATCTAATTCATTTTCAATATCCTTTATGACCTTTGCAGCGCCTCCCTCTTGTTCGTATAAGGATAAACATTTTTCAATAAAGTCAGTTATGATCATTTGAGTGTTTTTATCTTCATCGAGCAGGAATATGTCAAACCAAGAGAGAATGGTTTGTAAATCATAAAAGTTATTTGGCTGGCAAAGATAATGAAGTAAGTCGTTAATAAATTTACTAGCATCCTGATCAATAAACTTAATTTTTTTTAGTTGCTCGAGCATAACTTCAGCAAGCAGTTGTCTTTTTCTAAATTCAACATTGGTAAATAGGTCTGTATTCATACTTTTGCTGTCCTCTCATAAGAAGTTATTTTAGCCTATGAAAACTCATTCTCTACTCATGATCCCAAGAATGTTGAGAGTGCTTACTATAATAGTAATACAAAAGACCTATTTTTGAACATACCTTTCATGCTTTTTAATATTAATTTTCAAAGTTTTGTCAGGAAATTGCTGAATCGTGCTGTATAAATAGTTCCTAAATGAGGAGGATTTTAAATGCTGAAGAAAGAAGATACATTATTTGTGCTGGTGGATGTACAAGGGAAACTAGCGAAAATGGTGTATGAAAGTGAGCAGTTAATTGGAAATCTTAAGAGCCTGATTCAAGGATTACGAATTATCGGGATTCCTGTAGTGTGGCTTGAGCAATATCCTGAAGGGTTAGGTCCAACGAACGAGGGGCTGATCGAGCATCTAGCCGGTAAGGAGCCGATTCAAAAAGTCACCTTTGATGCATGTAAAAACTCGTCCTTTATTGAGGCTGTCGAAGAAACAGGGCGCAGACAAGTATTGATAGGCGGGATTGAGACTCATATTTGTGTTTATCAAACAGCATTTGGTTTACAATCGTTAGGGTATGAAGTGCATGTAGTGGCAGATGCTGTTTCATCCCGTACTCTTGCAAACAAAGAAATTGGCCTTAATCGAATGAAATCAGAGGGAATGACAATCACGAGTGTTGAAATGGCGTTATACGAGCTAATGCAAATAGCAAAGGGCGAAGAATTTAAACAAATATTGAAGCTGATCAAATAGCATACCAAATGATGGAATAGGGAAACCGATTTAATAAGCATATTGTTTGCCTTCTTGCTATTGTTCAAGTTTAATATAAATAAGTTGACTACACTATTTACCCGTGATATATAATTTGCTTTTCCAATCTTTAGGAACACTTCAGATGGATGAATAAAACAAAGATAAAGGAAAAAATAAACATGAATGGGAGTGATGATAATGAGGGAAGAAAGCAAGCTTTCGAATGAATTAATTAATTTTTTACAAGGAGAAAAAATGGTTTCTCTAATTAGTATCGATGAAAATACAGGGCTTCCTGATCTAACAACAATTTCATGGGTGTTAGCAGACGGTTCTGGAGAACGTGTTAATTTTGCCATTGGACATAATGCAGCAAGTGCAAAAAATATCGCAAAGAATCCGAATGTGATACTAGGAATTGTTGGTGCAGGCAGTTGTTTTGCGATTAAAGGACAAGGCGAAGTTTCCGATGTGATTGAAAAAACAATGAAGATGCGCGTTGTGAATGTGGAGATTGATACGGTTGAAGATGTTATGTTTTATGGCAGTAAAGTGACGGTAGAACCAGCTTATGAAAAAACATACAAAAAAGAGTTGGCTGAGAAGCTAGATCATGAAGTATATGAAGTATTAAGAGAATATTTGCAAAAAGCTTCAACAACTTCTAATTAGTAAGTTGTTTTAGAAAGGGAGGGGGGAACTTTCCCTTTTTTACTTTCTGTCTGCGTGAGGCAGGAAAGAAGAAATCAAAGCTAAATGAATTCACAGAACATTCACAATCAATATGTTTATTTAGAAAAAAATGCTCTATAATAAGTTTATAGAGATAAACATAAACAAAAAAAGCTAACACTTTTGGAGGCTCAACCATTTAGTGTTCGTTCCGGGGAAATTTTAGAGAACGAAAACATATCATTCCTAAGCAATGCAAGAAGATAAGAAGTATCAGTGTTTATATAATTGAATAAAAAGATGAGGTTCAAAAGAACAGAGGACAAACTGAGGTGATTACTTCGGCGAAAGTCATAACAGCTGATACAGCAACTATTGGAAGCAAGAGTCCAATAGCGGTTATGGTAATATATGAAGAATCAACTAATGAAGACCACTGTACTAGAAATCGTGTTTATATCATGACATGATTGAAAACCTTCATCGCGTTGACAAAGTAAAATCGTTAGACTGATTACCAGTTATGAATGCGGAGCAACACAAGTTGGCTGGATAGCCATTAGTTAGCAGGGCAATTGACAGCTAATTAAAATAATATGTTCGCATCTCAGCCGATTATATGGTTGGGTCTCCAAAATTGTTAGCATCTGCCCTCTCTGATAGAGGGCTATTTTTTTTCTAGCAGATATTCGCTGGAACAAATCATCTTTTTTTGGCTGTGTTAAAGGTCAATGTTGATTTTTTATGTCCCTTGTTGATTGGAGTGGAAGGCACGAAGACTCCCGCTCAGGGAAGAGACAGACGAGACCCCGCAGACACGAAGTGTCGAGGAGGCTCGTCGGTCGCCCGCAGAACCGCACGTGCCTGGAACGGAAATCAACAATCGAGTTTAACAGAGCCCTTTTTTTAAAAGTGAATACTGATATGAAAAGTATCAATTGAAACTCCTCTTTAGCTGAGGAAAAACCTCCTTAAAAACGATTGTAAATATTTGATGAATTACCATCCGATCTAGGGTCGTCACTGTGTCGACCCTAATTTTGCTATATAATTTTTGCTTGTTTTCATGAACAGAGTCATATAATTATATCAAAATGATGAAAAATTTAGGTTTCCCTTGTAGATATGAGTCTAAAGTAGTATTATATATGAAAGCGATTTCCGTTAATAAGATTGAAAGGCGGTATCAAGATGCAAAAAGAACACACATTATTATCAATGAATAGAGAAGCAAATGTTGGAGATGCGATTCTTTTTGAAAGGAATGAGCAATCTTATAAAGGAACTGTTTTTCTTGTCCGGGAAAATAGTGTATTAGTGGACATTTCTAAATCCGCAGCTAAGGAGTTAGGTTATGATAAACCTAATACAGTAGTAAGACATGGAAAGTATTTAATTATTGAGCAATCTGAAAAAGTTTTGGTTCTGCAATAATAGGAAGAAAAGACTGGATATTTTGTAACGGGATGAAGTATTATAGTGATAAAACTATAATGATTTCAAATATGACATAGTAAACTTTTTAATTGAGGTGCATGGAATGAATAAGACTGAATTAATCAAAGCTGTATCAGAAAAAGCAGAAATAACACAAAAGGATGCGGCAAAAGTATTAGAAACGATGCTGGATACAATTGCGAATACACTCGCAAATAATGAAAAGGTCCAAATTATTGGATTTGGTACATTTGAGGTTCGTGAACGAGCGGCGCGTAAAGGACGTAATCCGCAAACAGGCGAGGAAATTGAAATCGCTGCTTCAAAAGCCCCTGCCTTTAAACCAGGCAAGGAATTAAAGGATGCTGTTAAATAGGGAAGAAATAAGGCTCTGGAATGAAGAAGGTTCCAGAGCTTTTTCATACAAACACATCAAATACAAGGATAAATTTCTTTCCGAACAGTACGAATCCTTGCAATAAAATATTTTCCTATGTTTCGTCTACTATATAAATATAGAAGTATCCGAGGTAAAATACTTGGCAATTATATGAATAGTTATTATAATTAACGAAATCTTAATAAAAATTTAACTTTATAATAAAGATAGTGATAAATGTTCTACCTTTATGTTTGATTTTTCAGTATAATTATTAATATAAGTGTAAAATACCTATGGAGGGAAAGTATGAAGCAGCTATCGATAAATGACCACCTATTAATTGGGACTGCTCTGCTGCATTATATTAAAGTGCTAAAGGAACAATTAATTCATATAGGTATAAGTGAAGGATTATCTAGTGAAAAAACTTTATCGGTCAGTGAAGAATTAGACAAGTATATTTACTTATATCAATGTTTTAAAAAAACTACTCCTGATATGGCATCATAATATAGATATTCAATTAGCAAATCTAGCCCCTTTTTTTCATGTGAAAATGAAAAAAAGGGACTTTTATTCTTTACAGCTAAATTCGTTTATTCAAACGAGGAGGCATTCTCTTGTCGCGCTGTATTCATAGTTTTGATATCCATCAAAATGGAGCCAGCCGAATTTATTAAAATAATCCTCATTTATCACTAAACATACCATCAATACACCGCCAT
>CALGSR010000498.1 GCA_937902115.1 uncultured Bacillus sp.
GCTGTAAAAACGCTCGACTCAAACCTACAGGTACCACAGTGGAAAGCTGACAGCACTTTATCTGTAGCAGGTTTAATAAAAAATTCTGAAGAAGAGCAAAAATCGATTCTTCAGGATATTAAGTTCACAGTTAAAGGATTTCAAAAGGTCGGAATTGTCGGCACTTCCGGTGCTGGAAAATCCACTTTAATTGATTTATTATCCGGATTCTCCATCCCCTCATATGGGGAAATAACAATTGACGATGTAAAATTTAATGACTTTTCAAATCCCGGATGGCAGGAGCAAATGATCTATATCCCGCAGCACCCTTATATTATTGCTGGAACAATCGCCGATAACATCAAGCTCTATGCCCCTGACGCAACGCATGAGGAACTAGAAAATGCCATTAAGGTCACCGGATTAACCCAGCTTGTAAACAATCTGCCTAACGGCTTGGATGAGAGAATCGGACAAGGCGGCAGGGTTTTGAGCGGCGGTGAAGAACAGCGGATTGCCTTATCACGTTCTATTCTTCAGGATCGCCCGGTTATGCTGTTTGACGAGCCAACAGCGCATCTTGATATCGAAACAGAACACGAAATTAAGCGAATGATTCTCCCGCTTATGGACAAAAAACTGGTATTTTTCGCCACCCATCGTTTACATTGGATGCCGGAAATGGATATTATTTTTGTTCTCGATAATGGAAAATTGGTAGAAGTCGGAACGCACGATGATCTGTTAACGGAAAAAGGATATTACTCCCAATTGGCAAGTTCACAAGGCCGAATAAAAGGAGGGATCGATGAATGAGGCTCTTTCAAACCTATATTAAACCCTATTTACTACAATATAAACAGTCCATTCTAGCAGCCGTCTTTTTTGGCTTTTTAACTGCAGTAGGTGCATCGATGCTTACTTTTACTTCCGGCTACTTAATATCCCGAACTGCCGAAAGACCGGAAAATATCCTAATGGTTTATGTACCGGTTGTTTTAGTACGGACCTTCGGAATCTCGCGGTCCGTCACTCGTTATGTTGAACGCCTGGCAGGACATAATGCGGTTTTGAAGATCCTCTCGCATATGAGGGTCAAATTATATAACCTATTAGAGCCGCAAGCATTATTTATTCGTTCTCGCTTTCAAACAGGCGATCTTCTTGGCGCCTTGGCTGATGATATTGAACATTTGCAGGATGTATATATTCGAACGATTTTCCCAACCTTAACCGCTTTAGCGTTATTCATTTCAGTCATTTTTTCACTTGCGTTTTTTGACTGGCTTTTTGCTCTCTGGATTGCCTTTTGCTTAATCATAATTATCGTAGCCTATCCGCTTCTTTCGCTTTATTTTTTGAAAAAACAGCAAGTTGCGCAAAAACAAAACCGAAGCCGGCTCTATCGTACATTAACAGATGCCGTTTTCGGTTTAACAGACTGGATCATCAGCGGGCAAAAAGAACGCTTTATTAATCAGTTTGCTAAGGATAGCAGCGAAAATAATAAAATTGATAAGAAAATTCAATTTTGGAACCAGTCACGAACTTTTCAATTACAGATCATTTCTTGTTTGATTCTTGTCACAACAGGTATTTGGGCTGGCAATCAAGCGCTAGCGGGCGAAATGGCTCCGGCTTACATTGCCGCATTTACCCTGGTTACGATTCCGATCGTGGAATCATTGATTCCGGTATCACATGCTGTTGAGCGAATAACAACCTATCATGAATCATTACAGCGTCTAGACAATATTAGCCAGTTTGTACAAAAGACCGCGTCTAGTGAATGTAATGCGGAGCTCCGCCCAAAGGCAGATATATCAATCAAGGATACTTATTACCGCTATGAACATGGACAAAAAGACGCCTTACAGCAAATCTCTCTTTCGATTCCGCAGGGAAAGAAAATTGCGGTTTTAGGAAAAAGCGGTGCCGGTAAATCAACATTGATTCAATTATTATTAGGAGCTCGTATCCCTACTGCGGGTACAATCACAATCAACGATTGGCGACCGGAAGAATACGGCGAGGATATTTTTGAAATGGTCAGTGTTTTGAATCAAAAACCATATTTATTTGCCACAAGTGTAAAAAATAATATCCGTCTGGGGAACCAAACAGCAACCGACGAAGAGATTGAACAAGTCATTAAGCAAGTGAAACTTGACGAGTATATTCATTCACTTCCCAGAGGTTTAAATACGCAAATGGAAGAAACCGGACAGCGATTTTCCGGAGGAGAACGGCAAAGAATTGCCCTCGCACGCATCTTGCTTAAAAATACACCCATCGTTATTTTAGATGAACCGACAGTTGGGCTTGACCCTTATACCGAGGGGTTTTTATTAGATACTATTTTTTCCGCTCTAAAGGATAAAACGATTATCTGGGTCACCCATCATTTAATCGGAATTGAAAAAATGGACGAAGTTATCTTTATTGATAATGGAAAAATTACAATGCAAGGTTCGCATCAGGAATTATTACAAACAAACGACCATTACCGCCAATTATATAAATTAGACAGAGGTCTATAAGTCCTTCCCTTAGTATAAAAAAAGCTGAACAAATATGTTCAGCTTTTTAATTTAACCTTCTTATCCGTATTCGTTACTTCTAATATATCAAGCAAAAAGACAAAGATTGGAATCCCGATAATCAAACCCCAAACACCAAAGAAATGCTCAGAAAAAATCAATACGATAAAGGTGTAGAAGATAGGCAAATCTGTCTTGGAACTCATCAGTTTTGGATTCAGGATATAGGCTTCAATGCCATGAATAACCGCAATCATGATCCAGACATATACAACTTGAATAAAGCCTCCAATGCTGTACGCAATTAAACTTAAAGGAATCAGTGATATAATCACACCAGCTACTGGTATTAATCCTAAAAAGAAGATCATGATTCCTAAGCCAAATATTTGTGGGAACCCCATAATCGAAAGGGTAATGACGGACAGCACACAATTAACAATCGCGATAATAAATTGCGCTTCAATTACCTTCCCAAAAGTACGGACAAACTTACCCGCGAAAAATTCAATTTCATTATAAAAGTCTGCTAATTTGCTTTCCTTAAATTGCCGTGTAAAAGCAACAAGCCTTGGCTTCTCCAGTAAAAAGAATAAACTTAACAGCAGGGCAAGAACCACTTGCAAAGCAAATTGGCTAAAGTTTGTAAAATACCGCATCACAAAAGTCAGCCCTTGCTCTAAATACTGGGAGATTTGGTTTTTTTCCAACAAACTGACTAAATAATTCATCACCATGTTATCTTGTGGCTGACGATAAAAGGAAGTTACCTGTTTGATAAGCTCTGTGATTTCAAAAATAACAATTGGTAAGTATTTCACAATCCCATATGAGAGAAGACCAACAATCGCTGCGTAAGAAATAATGACTGTCAGTTTTCGATTGATGTGTAGTTTTTTATAAACAATATTAACAAGCGAATTCATTAAAAATGTAAAAATAAATGTCAGCAGAATAAAGTTAATCATACTTCTCATACTGTATAAGACGAGAGCAATAAGAACCAATATAATGAATCGCTTGACACCCTTGTTCTGTATTATTTTTGTAAATTCATCCATGCTCCGGTCTCCTTTTTATTTTTGCTATAAGGCAGTCTCCCTTCTCATTTTATCTGATTTTCACGATTCAGTATAGCAATAACATACATTCGAAAAACACTAAAGTTTCTATTACTTACATCCTTAACCTCTTATGATATAATGTATGAAAATTGAGTTATGATATGCAAAAATACCCAGGAGGTGCACGCCTTACCCCATCGTA
The DNA here is from genome assembly GCA_937902115.1 of uncultured Bacillus sp. Taxonomy (GTDB): domain Bacteria; phylum Bacillota; class Bacilli; order Bacillales; family Cytobacillaceae; genus Bacillus_BD. The sequence goes on from CALGSR010000498.1 coordinate 3,789, forward strand.
AGGCTTTATATTGATTACAATAAACCTGATATTAGTCGCAATCCTTATTGCGTTAACTGCTTTTTTTGTGGCAACTGAATTTGCCATTGTGAAGGTAAGAAGTTCTCGCATTAATCAATTAATTGAAGAAAATAAACCGGGTGCAAGGGCAGCGAAATCAGTTATTACTCATTTGGATGATTATTTATCAGCCTGCCAGCTGGGAATCACAATAACCGCTCTAGGCCTAGGGTGGCTGGGAGAACCTACAGTAGAAAGGATCCTTCACCCTTTGTTTAACTCATTGAATATTAATGAGCCAACTGCCGGTATTTTATCCTTTATCATTGCCTTCAGTGTTATTACATTTATTCATGTTGTTATTGGGGAACTCGCACCAAAAACGGTTGCTATCCAAAGATCAGAGCAAGTTGCATTGGCCTTTTCAAAGCCCCTCATTTGGTTTTACAAAATTATGTTTCCTTTTATTTGGGTACTAAATGGATCAGCTAGACTTCTGACCGGCTTATTCGGTTTGAAACCAGCATCTGAGAGTGAATTAGCACTTTCAGAGGAAGAACTGCGAATCATCATGTCGGAAAGCTACAAAAGTGGTGAAATTAATAAATCCGAGCTTACATATGTGAATAACATTTTTGAATTTGATAACCGGATTGCCAAGGAAATTATGGTTCCGCGTACCGAGATGGTCACTCTACCTATTGATGTCACATTTAAAGAGGTTCTAAACATCATTAAAGAGGAAAAATATACCCGTTATCCGGTTATTAATGGAGATAAAGATACGATAGAAGGAATTATCAATATAAAGGAAATTCTTACTGCCTCCATTAATCATACATCCATCGAACTGGACAGTACAATTGAGCCTTTTATAAAACCGGTGATTCACGTCATTGAAACAGTGCCGATTCACGATCTGCTGCTTAAAATGCAAAAGGAACGCTCACATATAGCCATTTTGCATGATGAATATGGCGGAACTGCAGGACTTGTTACTGTCGAGGACATTGTTGAAGAAATCGTAGGAGAAATCCGTGATGAATTTGATACAGATGAGGTTGCTGATATACGAAAGCTCGGTGAAAACCACTACATTGTCAACGGGAAGGTATTAATGGAAGATGTGAACGATTTGCTTGGGACGACACTTATCGAGGAAGAAATCGATACATTCGGCGGATGGTTCCTATCACAAAATTATGAAGTAAAACTAGGGGATCACATCTTTGCTGAAGGTTATAAATTTTCTGTAAAAGAGATTGAAGGCCATCAAATCCTGTATATCGAAGTAAAAAAGGAACAATGACAATAAGCCCCAAAGAAACGGTGTAGCCAATAGCTGCACCGTTTCTTTGATTAAGTTAAATAAATTTTCTATGGATGTTTTTCCCGTCATAGGTAAATACTAACTCCCTATCGTCACTTTTCGTTTCTAAATGAACAACTCTGCCCCAAAGCTGATAAACATAAGGAAGAACCTTCTCTAAATAGCGTAAATCCAGTTCAATCCCTTCGTACCAATGTTTTAAATATAATTCGCCATTTTTCATATAGTCGCCGTCATTGACCGTAATATACGGAAAACCGCCATTTACCCGCATATTGACAAGCTGATCCCGTATTTGCTTCCAGTTCTTATCGACGATTTTATAATCCTTGCCCTGTTTCTGAAATAGATACATGTCCTCCCGCATAACCAGATCCTTTGTTAAATAGTTACGCAGGAATGAAATATCGGATTCGATCTCGCGAACTTCAAAAATTTTCTCCCGTCCAGATCGCGGTACAACTCCTCTTTTCTTCATTTCCTCTGTTGGCTGATTGTACCGCTCCTCAATGTCCTCAAAAATCTTCAGACCCAAATAATATGGATTGATACTCGTACGTGATGGTTGTACAACCCCTGCATTTAATTTAGCAAATTCAAGCGCTTCCCCACTAGTTAAGTCCATTTCTCGCAAAATTCTTTGGTGCCAATAGGAAGCCCAGCCCTCATTCATAACTTTTGTTTCAAGCTGCGGCCAGAAATAGAGCATTTCCTCCCTCATCATCGTTAAGATATCGCGCTGCCATTCCTCCAGTTCACGACTGTATTGTTCAATAAATAACAGGATATCCTTTTCAGGCTGCGGAGGAAATTTCTTTTTTCTAACTTTTTTTTCCTTTGGTTTATTCCGTTCATCCAGATCCCAAAGAGGATCATACTTTGTGACAGCTTTTACTTCATCTTCTTCAAATTCAGAATCCTCTATGTTCCATGCAAGCTTCGGCCGCATTAAGGATGGATCAATATGTTCTTCAATGGCAAGAACCGCATCTAAAAACACCTCTACCTCTCGTTTCCCATGAATATGTTCATACTGGCGAATCCGATCAGCTGTTGCTGCCATACTCTCCACCATATCGCGTTTTGTATTGCGGAACCGAACATTATTTTTGAAAAAGTCACAATGTGCCAGAACATGCGCTACAATCAGTTTATTCTGTATTAAAGAATTCGAATCAAGCAGGAATGCATAGCACGGGTCAGAATTAATGACAAGTTCATATATTTTGGACAAACCAAAATCATAATGCAGCTTCATCTTATGAAATTGTTTTCCGAAACTCCAATGGGAAAACCGAGTCGGCATTCCGTATGCTCCAAAGGTATATATAATATCAGCCGGACAAATCTCATAACGCATTGGATAATAATCCAAGCCAAATCCAGTTGCGATTTCCGTTATTTCTTCAATGGCATAGTGAAGTGCTTTACGCTCCTCTTCATTCATACTTGTCTCCCCCTTCATTTCTCCATATCACAATGTATGAAGAAACGGGAAGAAACATGAATCTTTAACGTCCACTTGGCAAAAAAGATACACATAATGAAAAGAGCTGACAGTCATATTATTTGCAGATTTTTTTAATAAAATCATGTAAAGAAAAGGACCCTATCGTCTAACAATTAGTCCAACATTTACACTGCAATTTTTTCATTATCACGTACACAATAATATCAACTCCTTAGAAAAGGAGGAGAGAGGAAAACATGATGAAGGTTGATTATGACCGAGCTCTATACTACACATACCGCTCAGAATGGGATAACTTGTTAATCCTGATGGTTCGAACAGCCGACAACTTTTTAGCAAAGAAAATTGAGCATTTTCTCCATGCTTATAACTTTGAAAAAGATTACTCCATTGTTGAGAAAAGTTTATATTCTTTACTGCGATACATCGACCATGCCAACAATAAGTTCGAGGATACAAAGACAGAAAAACAACAGCCGCTTTTTGTATTACAGTAACAAAAAAGAGAATACCACCAATGATAAAACACGGTTCACTGAACCGTGTTTTTATTTGATATACCTTATTATCGCTTCCACTTTTCTTATAAATCCGCCATTTTTTTCTCTACCAAATCCATAAAATTCCGTTCAATATAGGCAAGCTTCTCTTTGCTTTCCTTTAAACTGCTGCTGTTCACACTAAAGTAAAACTTGACCTTTGGTTCGGTGCCTGATGGTCTTAAACAAACCCATGTACCATCCTCAAAATAATATTTAAGCACATTTGACTTTGGCAGCCCAATCGCGCTCGTTGTACCATCCGCATGCGTACGAATACTTGTTAAGTAATCATCAACTGCTGTTACCTTTAATCCCCCGATATCGGATAGTGGATTCTCACGGAAGGAGGTTAACGTTTTTTGAATTAATTCCGCTCCATCTTTCCCTTTTAAGGTCAATGAGCGAAGCCCTTCAAGGAAATAGCCGTACTCTTCATAAATGACCATTAGGGCATCATAGAGGCTCATTTTCTGTTTCTTATAAAAAGCAGCTACTTCTGTTCCCAGCAGTGCAGCTTGAACGGCATCTTTATCACGGACAAAATCCCCGATTAAATAGCCGTAACTTTCTTCGTAGCCAAATAAAAATTTATATTCGCCTGTCATATCAAATTCTTTGATTTTTTCACCGATAAATTTAAAACCTGTTAAAACATCTATCGTATGAACATCAAATGACTCGGCAATCTTTCTCCCTAATTCGCTTGTAACAATGGTTTTTAACATCACACCGTTTTTCGGCAGTTTTCCCTTTTCCTGCTTTTGCGATAAAATATAATGGAGAAGAATCGCTCCGGTTTGGTTTCCGGTTAAAACAACATACTCTCCTTCATTATTTTTCACAGCAATTCCTAAACGGTCCGCATCTGGATCAGTTGCAATCAGCAAATCTGCTCCAATCTGCTCCCCCTCTTTAATGGCCAATTCAAATGCAGCATGTTCCTCAGGATTTGGGCTTTTAACAGTTGAAAACTCAGGATCTGGAAGTTCCTGTTCTTTTACAACAGTGACATGCTGATATTTCAAGGATTTTAATCCATTACGAACCGGAATATTTCCCGTACCATGCAATGGTGTAAAAACAACCTTTACATCTACTTCATCAGATAATCCCGGGTTTTCTGAAATCGTCATCAGCTTTTCATTATAGGCCTGATCCACTTCAGGTCCAATGATTTTAATCAGCCCTTTTTCTTTTAAAACTTCTTCATTCTCAACATCTATTAGCAATTCATTTTCAATTTCATTTACATTTTCGATGATCACATCTGCTGCTTCTGGAGGCAATTGACCGCCGTCCGGGCCATATACTTTATAACCGTTATACTCCGGTGGATTATGACTGGCCGTCACCACAATACCAGAAAACGCCTGTAAATGACGAACCGCAAAGGAAAGTTCTGGCGTTGGGCGCAACGAATCAAACACATAGGTTTGAATCCCTTTTGTAGCTAAAGTTTTTGCAGCCTCCATGGCAAATTCGGGAGAAAAATGCCGTGAATCATAAGCAATGACTACCCCTCTTTTCTCTGCTTCAAAGCCATTACTATTAATATAGGCAGCAAGACCTGCAGAAGCCTTCCGAACAGTGTATAGGTTCATCCTATTTGTACCGGCACCAATTTCCCCACGCATACCGCCAGTTCCAAATTCTAAGTCCTTATAAAATGCTTCTTCAAGACTTTTTTCATCAGAGGCGATTTTGTTCAATTGTTCCTTTACTGTTGAATCCAGAAATTCGTACTGCATCCATACGTCTGCCTTTTTTCTCCAACTCATTTATGTCTAACCTCCTGTAAATATACGGTCAAAAAGCGACCGCTAATCTGAATAAATCTTACCGTAAAACAGATAATTATTAAAGCTTCAGTAAGGTTAAATCCAGAAAAAACAGGATAAAATTCGACAATGTTGAAAGACATCCGCTATAATTTTAGAAGGTCGTTTTGTTTACAGCATTCATATACCCGTTTATAATTGCATGGAAAAGAATTCATTTAATACCGATATAATCAAAAGGAGCGTGTCATGAAAGTTACACAAAAGGACCCTCGTGAATCATTGCTTTTTACGGCATGGGCAGCATCTATTATTGCTATGTTTGGAAGTTTGTATTTTTCTGAAATCCGACAATACTTGCCTTGCGATCTATGCTGGTATCAGCGGATCCTCATGTATCCCCTCACCATCCTTTTAGGTATGGCCGTCGTCAGAAAGGATTTCAAAATTGCCCTTTATTCGATGGTTTTCTCAGCTATTGGTGGGGGTATATCGCTTTATCATTATTTACTGCAAAAGGTAAGTTTTATTTCCGATGCAGTACCCGCCTGCGGAAGAATCCCATGTACCGGTCAATATATTAACTGGTTTGGTTTCATCACGATTCCTTTTTTAGCATTGACCGCATTTATTATTATCTTTATAAGTAGTTATTTCATCTGGAAGAGAACAAAGGAGGAAAGATAAGGTGAAAAAAGTTCTGATTTTTTTAGGAATTATTGTCGTATTATTTGTTGCTCTTGGATTTATAACCAATATGCAAAATAAAGAAAAAGTAGAAGGAAATCCGTATGGCAAGGATGATCTCCAACCTGCGACAATTGATTTATTAGACGATGAAAATTACCAAAACATCATTCTTCCGGAAGAACTGGAACAAAAACTGGCAAATAAAGAGGATGTTACGGTCTATTTCTTTCAATCAACTTGTGAGTGGTGCAAACAAGCAACACCAATTTTGACGCCAATGGCGGAAGATATGGGGATTGACCTCGTCCAATACAATCTGCTTGAATTTAAAGAAGGATGGGACAAGTATAGAATAGAGTACACTCCAACGATTGTACAATTTAAAGGCGGAAAAGAAACAAATCGGATCGTAAACCTTCAGGACAAAGAAATTTATAAACAATGGTTTGAGGAGAACAGTCTGTAAGAGACTTTCATGTAGCCAAAAAAGCGGACAGGTGAATGTCCGCTTTTTTGGCTACATTAACATTTGGTTTGCTGGTTTTGAATAAATGCTTAATTCGTGCTCTTTAATCATTTTTGATGTCTCGAACTGTTCATATTCGAACGGAAAATACAAGCCATATTCCTCTAATATGGAAACATTTTTATAAAAGGTCTCCGCGTATTGCCCATCTAACGTTTCGATTTCAAGGATTGCACTTAATGTCTGTAAACTGGCAATCACCTGATAGGCGTCCTTCAATGTCCCAATTTGTTCAAAATGACTTCTAGTCGTATTTAATACTTTGAGCTTCTCATATTTCTGAATTTCTCTATCCGTAAAATAATTCGGAAAGATCCCAGAATAGAAATGATCGATGAGCTCTCTTATCTTTTCCTCTTGACTCTCAGTCGAAGCAAAAACTACTTTCACACTAAACCCACCTTTAAAATCAATCTGTTCAGCATCATAGATAATAATAGAATAGCATATTAACTTATGCTAAGATGATGGTAATTAATAGAAGGAAAAAATCAATTAAAATAATAGGTGAACGATATGATTCAAACGAAACGGATCGATGAATGGTTTGAAATAATTATACCCGATAAATGGGGTGATATGACCCTTGAGGAGCTTTTCCGCAATGTCTGGAATGCACCAAAAAAGCAAACACATGCACTTAGAATGGAAAAAGCGGTGTTAATAAATAGAGAGCCCGCTATTTGGACGAAACCACTGCAGCAAGCAGGAAGTTTGAGAATTCGTTTTTTTAAAGAAGCAGATTTTGGGGTCATACCGAGTCCTGCTGATTTAACGATATTATATGAGGACGATCATCTTCTAGTGGCTAACAAACCGGCTGGCATGGATACACATCCAAATTCTCCGGAACAAGGTAATACGCTTGCCAATGCTGTGGCCTTTTACCTGCAGTCCAAAAGTGAATTCAGACAGGTGAAGCATGTACACCGGCTTGATAAGGATACAACGGGCGCTGTTCTTTTTGCCAAACATCCCTTTATCGGCTCTCTCTTGGACCAGATGCTGGAGAAAAGAGAAATCAAACGAACCTACCTTGCCATTGTGCAAGGAATACTGAGAAGTAAAAGCGGAACAATCACTGAACCGATCGGCCGGGACCGCCATCATCCAGTAAGGAGACGAGTTTCTCCCGGAGGACAGCCTGCAGTTACCCATTATGAGGTGCTCAAAACGTTGCAAAAGAAAAAACAAACCATCATAAAATGTCAGCTGGCAACGGGCAGAACCCATCAAATCCGCGTCCATTTCAGCCATTTGGGCTACCCTCTTGCAGGGGACACTTTGTATGGCGGCAAACCAATATATGCAAGACAAGCCTTACATGCTGTTAGACTAGAGTTTCTTCATCCTTTAACAGGAGAAATGATCACTTGTCATGCTCCATTTCTTGATAAATCAGATATATTCTCTGAAATCGATCCTTGTTCTATTTAATTTTAAATTCCATATTGTTTAGGGGCTGCCAGCGAATTTTTTAGCAGCCTCTTTTTGACATGCTATTTAATCCCATGTATATTCGCAATATTTTGAACGAATTGTAAATATATCGCTGTGCCAACAGCTGAATAAGTAAATTTTTTATTAAGTTTATTGATTAAACAAGATCAGTAATATTAAGTTTATGTAAATTTTACTCCGAACAACTTTAACATTCGACATTTTTCGATTAAAATTAACTCGTTTGGTTTTACTTTGGATGAAAAAATTTATGGGGGTAACAAAATGGTTTTCAAAAAGAAAGATAAATTTGCAGTGATGCTACATAATATTTCGTCAAATCTGCAAGAAGCGGCTAATTATTTTGCTGACTACCGTTTACAAAATGTCACTGATTTAAAAATCTTCTCTGAAACAATGAAAGAGTTTGAAACTAAAGGTGATACATATGTACATGAGGTCATCAAGGAATTAAACAATGCCTTTATAACACCGATTGAACGCGAGGATATTTTAGCCTTGACGATGAGCATGGATGATGTATTGGATGGACTTGAACACACTGCAGCTTTATTTGAAATGTACAGCATAACAAAAGCGGATGAATTTATGCTGAAATTTTCAGAAGCACTTAAAAGTTGTGCCAATGAAATCCAAAATGCTATCGTGCTTTTATCAACAAAGAAATTGCCGCAAATCCGTGAGCATGCCATTAAAATAAAAGATTATGAATCAAAGTGTGACGGAATCCAAAGACAGTCTATTAAGCATCTTTTCTCTGTTGAAAAAGATCCAATAAAAATTATTCAATATAAAGAAATTTATGAAAATCTTGAAGACGTTGCTGATTACTGTCAAAACGTTGCTAATACACTCGAAACCATCATTATGAAAAATGCATAAGGGGAATTAACAAAAAATGGACGCACTCTTTCTTTTAACCATTTTAATTGTCATTTGTGCCTTGGCATTTGATTTTATCAATGGCTTTCATGATACAGCAAACGCCATCGCAACATCGGTATCAACAAAAGCATTAAAACCTCGGCATGCGATTTTACTGGCTTCAGTTATGAACTTTGTTGGAGCCCTGACTTTTACAGGTGTTGCCAAAACCATTACAAAGGATATCGTCGATCCGTTTACCCTGCCTAATGGATCCGTTGTTATTTTAGCGGCACTTCTGGCAGCTATAGCATGGAACTTAATTACTTGGTATTACGGAATTCCAAGCAGTTCGTCTCATGCGATTATCGGCTCTATTGCTGGTGCAGCCATTGCCGCAGCAGGATTTCACTCATTAAATTATACGGGATTTTTAAAAATCCTGCAGGCTTTAATCATTTCACCACTTATTGCTTTTGCCATCGGATTTATTGTATACAGCATTTTTAAAGTTGTCTTTAAAAATAATAATTTAACGAAAACAAATAAAGGTTTCCGAACGTTCCAAATTTTCACTGCAGCATTACAGGCTTATTCACATGGAACAAACGATGCGCAAAAGGCAATGGGGATTATTACTATGGCCCTTATCTCCAGCGGTCATCTTACTACAAATGATGTTCCGTTTTGGGTACAACTTGCCTGTGCCACTGCCATGGCACTTGGAACATCTGTCGGCGGCTGGAAAATTATTAAAACGGTCGGTGGCAATATTATGAAAATCCGCCCTGTTAATGGAGTAGCAGCAGATCTAACAGGTGCTTTGATTATCTTTGGAGCAACTTATATTCACCTGCCGGTTAGTACAACTCATGTCATTTCATCTTCGATTATGGGTGTCGGCACTTCTCACCGTTTAAAAGGAGTAAAATGGGGAACAGCACAACGGATGCTCATAACCTGGGTCATTACACTCCCAATCTCAGCAACATTAGCAGGATTAATTTACTTAGTGTTAAACTTATTCTTTTGATCATTCCTTTAAAGGTTGTTTCAAAAACAAAGGTATTGTTACCAATGTTTTTAAACAACCTTTTTTAGGTTACAGGCAAAATCCCCACAAAAATATGAGCCCTTTATAAGATTATTTTTCCACTTATCTTTGAAATATTTTTTTACATAATAATGATGAGCGGTAAAATTGCCGCTTAATTTTTTCAGCCGGAGGTATTTAAAATGATGCAGCAAACACTGACTCCAACTAATAATACACAGCAAATGATGAATAATATGCAGGCTACAGATACATTACACGGCGGGCACGAACTGATGGATGTACATGAAATATTAGGTTGTTTGAACGGGACCTTGGATCAATATTTACTATATGATCAGCATATAAAGGATCCAGAATTAAAGGATATATTAAATCGTCAGCATCAATTTATGCTTGATAATTACAATATCCTTTGTGAATGTTTTAAATCCGGAAAGAATCCATCACACCATACGACAAAATACGCGATGACGCAAAGCAATGATGTTGTCTATGGATTAAAGCCTGGACAGCCTAAGACGCCGCATACAAATGCTTCTCAAATCGGTGATAAATGCATTTCAAATTATATGATGGGATTGGTAAAATCAAGTGCCGGCGCCATGACAACGGGTGCGCTTGAAGTCACCAACCCGGTCGTCCGCAGAGTCGTTGCCGATTCGATTCCAAACTTTATTGAAATGGCCTATGAAATTTTCCAATATCAAAACAAGCATGGATATTATCAAGTTGCCCGCTTAGACCAAAATGATATGACACAAATTATCAACAGCTACGCCCCGGCTACAGGACAACAACTTCAATAACCAGGAAAAAGGTTTTGCGCCCGCAATTGCATGTGCGGGAGCAAAACCTTTTCTTCTTGTGATCAGATCAACTGAATCTTTTAAATAGGTGGAAAAAAAACCATGGATTGTGGTACACCAGAAGCGACAGCCTGTTAAAAAATTGAATAATGGTCCCAATGCAAATCATGATGACAATGGTTCCGACTCCGACTTTTCCGCCAACCATGTAACCAAGAAGAATAAAAAAAAGCTCTAAAATGGTTCGGGAAACCATTAAATTCAAATGGAATTTTTCTGTTAACGCCACCATCAAACCGTCATACGGCATGCGTGGAAGCTCTGATGCCAAATAAATTCCGACACCAATTCCGATAAGTAAAACGCCTAAGAGAAAAAAGGACCACCTTGGCACTGGGGAAATTAACAATAGGTGTAAATCAACAAAAACAATTTCTAACCAAAAATCGACTAGCAATCCCCATAATAACATCGTAAAGAGGGATTCATACTGTGGTCTTTTCTTAAGCAGCAAAGAATTGCAGAGGAGAAAAACTCCTTGTGAAATGATCACCCATGTACCAAAAGTGACGCCCGTTTTTTCCGCGAACACCATTAACACGACATCCTGTGGCCCTGCTCCGGCATTCGACTTCAAAATAAAAGCTACCCCCATACAGGCAATGGCAATTCCTGTTACAAAAAATAGTAGTTTTTTTCCCATTTCTCTTCCCTCTCATACATTCTCGGTCTTTATAACATAATAAAACATATACTGTTTTTCTCTAACTTATGACTATAATATTTGGTGCCAGGCACCGAAAAAGGACAGGTGTCTTTATGGGGGGAGACAATGTCGTTTACTTCGTAAATAAAGGGCATGTTATGATGAAAGTCTAGTATATAATCCTTTTCGATTAGGAGGTAATGTTGAAATGGCAAATTCACATAAATACCGCGGATTTATTGGTACATACACGAAAGGAAATAGTGAAGGGATTTATACCTTTATTTTTGATGCCGAAAATGGAAAAATTGAGGAAATAAAACTGGCCGCGAAGCTGGGGAACCCCACGTATGTATGTATTTCAAAAGACAATCGCTATCTTTACAGCATTGTATCTAAAGGCAATTTCGGTGGGGTAGCTGCATTTTCTCTTAACAGTATCAGCGGAGAACTGCAGCTCATAAATCAAGAAACAATAGAAGGGCCGAATCCCTGCCATGTGCAGCTTGATAGCAAGAATCACTACTTGCTGGCAGCCAACTATCATAACGGGACAATAACGGCTTATACCATTGATGAGGAGAACGGGCAAGTGAACGGCAACCCTTCCGTCAGGCAGCATAATGGAAACACTGTTGAGCAGAAGCCGCATACACACTATGCCTCATTTACACCGGATGAAAAGTTTGTTGTAGTCGTTGACTTAGGAATCGATCAATTATTAACCTATGAACTTATAGATAAGACTCTTCAAAAAGTCAACCATTTGGAGCTTAAGCCGGGCAGCGGTCCTCGGCATTTGGTCTTCCACCCAAACGGTAAATTTGCTTATATTATGACTGAATATAGTTCAGAAGTGATTGTCTTACAGTATCATGCTGCAAATGGAACTTTCTCTGTATTGCAATCAATTTCTACAATTCCTGCAGATTTTAAAGAAAACAATCAAGGAAGTGCGATTCATATCTCATCTGACGGCCGTTTTATTTATGCCGGCAATCGCGGGCATAATAGCATTGCAGTATTTGCTGTCGAAGAAAGTACAGGCGGTCTCACGTTCATCGAACGGGTATCATCTGAAGGAAACTGGCCGCGTGACTTTGCTCTTGATCCAAGTGAAAAGTACATCATCGGCTCCAATCAAGAGTCAGAGAATCTCGTGATTTATAAACGGAATCCTGAATCCGGCAAACTCAGACTGCTGCAGTCTAATATTCAAATCCCGCATCCTATTTGTATTAAATTTTTACATTAATCCTCTTAAAGAAGCTGAATGCAAAAAAAAGCGATAGGTTGCGGCCTATCGTTTTTAAGCATACTGCTTATCTTCTAGTTCCTTCTTAAAAAAACTTCTCATCGCGTGAAACACATCTACCTTTTGTTTGAGAATATAGTATCTAAATTGGTCATCTTTGATGTTTTTATAAGCTGACATTAAAGTGGAATGTCTATTATATTGGTTGACCTCTCCGTAGCCGAACATATTGGAAACACTTATCAATTCTTCTACAAGCTTCACACAACGGGCATTATCGGAAGTCAAATTATCTCCATCTGAAAAATGAAACGGGTAAATGTTGAATTTGTCAGGATGATATTTTTCCTCAATAAGCTCTAATGCTTTACGATAAGCTGATGAACAAATCGTCCCGCCACTCTCACCTCTTGAAAAGAAGTCTTCTTCAGAAACCACCTTTGCCTCTGTATGGTGGGCAATAAATTCGATTTCAACGGTTTCATATTTAGAACGGAGGAATCGTGTCATCCAGAAGAAGAAACTGCGCGCCATATATTTCTCCCAAATTCCCATCGATCCGCTCGTGTCCATCATCGCAAGAACTACCGCTTTTGAATCAGGTTTTACAATTTCATTCCATGTTTTAAATTTTAAATCTTCTTTATAAATAGGGTGAAATTTATCAATATTCCCCATTAGACCTGTTTTTCGAATATCATTAAATTCAATATCCTCAATCAAATGCTCCTGTTGCTCTTTGCGTTTCAAATTAGGAAGTTCCAGCTGCTTAAATAAAGCTTCTTCAAGTTCCATTAAAGAAACCTCTGCCTCAAAGTAGTCTTCACCAGGCTGATCCCCGGCGCCCTGACCTTTTCCAGGTCCTTTCTGTCCATCAGCACCATCACGGGCAACCACATCCCCTACCTTGCTTTCCCCGCCGCCCTGGCCAACATGCTTATTCTTGTCATAATTATAGCGAATCTTATATTCGTCCAGAGAACGAATTGGAATTTTCACCACTTCACGACCGTTTGACATAATAATACTCTCTTCTGTTATGAGATCCGGGAGATTATTACGAATCGCATCCTGAACTTTTTCATTGTGCCGCTGCTGGTCATCGTGGCCTTTGCGATGGAGGGACCAGTCTTCTTTAGAAACAACAAATTGGTGATTATTGTGTTCGCTCATTTTAACCCCTCCTTTAAATTTGATTTTTTCCTGCACACTTTTGCCAGGAGTACATACAATATTGCGAGTATCTTATAAAAAGTTTTTAATTACTCTATCATATGCAAAAGCAAAAAATAATTTACTAATATTTTAATAACATGACGATCGCCTAACTAGAAAAGCGAAGCGCCTTGCTCAGCCTTAGGCAAACAGGACGAGCCTGTACAGAAGGCGGTCTTTGCCGAAAGTCACGGGATTGGCTTGTGACCTCGAGGGGCTAGGCGCTGCAGCTGGATGCAGATAACTAAATACCAAATGGTACAATTAATACTTTCTATAAATTAAAACAAAAAAAGAGCACTTGTTATCATGCTCTTTTTTAGGTTCTTAAGAACGGTCTAACAGCCGGCTGTCTTTGCACAGCTATCAATTATTAACGGTTCAATAGACTTCCGACATAACGCAGTAATTCATTCGCTGAAGTAGAATTATAGCCATGCTCATCAATTAACCGCCTAACCACTTCGTTTACTTTCTTTAATTGTTGTTCATCAGGAGTCTTCGTTGATGTCGTAATTTTCACGACGTCCTTTAAATCGGCAAATAACTTCTTCTGGATCGCCTCACGTAAGCGATCATGTGAATTATAGTCGAAACGTTTTCCTTTTCTCGCGTAAGCCGAAATACGAATAAGAATTTCTTCTCTAAATGCCTTTTTCGCATTTTCTGAAATCCCGATTTGTTCTTCAATCGAACGCATCAGTTTTTCATCAGGGTTAATTTCTTCACCCGTTAATAAATCACGGAGCTTCACTTTGTTGCAATAAGCTTCTACATTATCAAGATAGTTTTCCATTAGCGTTTTTGCTGATTCTTCATAAGAATAGACAAATGCTTTCTGTACTTCCTTCTTCGCAATTTCATCATATTCTTTACGGGCAAGGGAAATATAATTTAAATAACGCTCACGTAATTCAGCTGTTATCGATGGGTGCTGGTCAAGCCCTTCTTTTAACGAGAACAGGACATCAAGGGCATTAATACTTGCCATGTCTTTTCGGATAATCGTAGAAGAAATTCGGTTGATGACATAGCGCGGATCAATACCGCTCATTCCTTCATCCCCGTACTCCTTCTTTAATTCCTTCACATCCGCCTGATTATAGCCTTCAACATTTTCCCCATCATAAAGGCGCATCTTCTTCACTAAGTCGATATCACCCTTTTTTGGTTCCTTGAGTCTTGTTAAAATCGTGAACATCGCTGCAACCCGTAATGTATGTGGTGCAATATGCACATCAGAGACGTCACTTTCACGAATCATTTTATCGTAAATCTTTTCTTCCTCCGACACTTTTAAATTATATGGAATCGGCATGACGATGATCCTTGAATGTAAGGCTTCATTCTTCTTATTTGAAATAAATGAGCGATACTCCGTTTCATTTGTATGGGCCACAATCAATTCATCTGCACTAATCAGGGCAAATCTTCCTGCTTTAAAATTCCCCTCCTGTGTCAAAGAAAGCAAATGCCAGAGGAATTTTTCATCACATTTCAACATCTCCTGGAATTCCATCATTCCGCGGTTTGCCTTGTTTAATTCACCATCAAAACGATAGGCACGTGGATCTGATTCTGAACCGTATTCAGCAATGGTTGAGAAATCGATACTGCCGGTTAAATCAGCAATGTCCTGTGATTTCGGATCAGATGGACTGAACGTGCCGATCCCAACCCTGCGATCCTCTGAGAAGAAGATTCTTTCGATGATAACATCTTCAATTCTGCCATTATATTCTTGTTCCAAACGCATCATATTCAAAGGAGAAAGATTTCCTTCAATCCGGATGCCATATTCATCAAAGAAATCCTTTCGCAAATGATGCGGGATTAAATGCAGCGGATCTTCATGCATTGGGCACCCTTTAATCCCAAAGACTGCACCTCTGTCAGATAGGGAATAGGCTTCAAGCCCTCTTTTGAGCATCGTTACTAAAGTTGATTTACCACCGCTAACCGGTCCCATCAGCAGCAAAATTCGTTTGCGGACATCGAGCCTTTTAGCAGATGGATGGAAATATTCCTCAACTAATCTCTCTAAAGCCTCCTCCAAGCCAAAGAGCTGATTGGAAAAGAACTTATACCGCTTATGACTGTTTTCCTCCTCGACACCGGAATCCTTAATCATATTATATACTCTTGAATGTGCTGACTGGGCAACCCATGGCTTTTCTTTAATAATCTCTAGGTATTCTCCAAAAGTTCCTTCCCATTTAAGCTTTTCTTCTTCTTTACGATATAGCTCAATTTTTTTTAATATATCCATTCTGGACCTCCCCTGGCGCTTTTTCCCACTTAAACAGGCTTTTACTAATGTCTATGCTGCATATGTTGAATGCTTGCCCATAAAAGCCCGAACTCAAAGACACAAACAAGGCTAAAGCTTTTAATTCCCCTCACCATTATTAGAGTTTTGCTGCCTCCTTAATGGCTATTTCCTACTTTCAGAAACGATTAATATACTCTATGCGCGAAAAATTGTGAACATGCCAAAAAAGCATAATAAGCATGGGTAACTGCCATCATTCCATCCTTTATTTCATTGAATGTAAGCGCTTGTATGTGGATTCAAATGAAAACGGTAGAGAAGCCGATTTACTTTTGTAATACTAATCATTCTTTTTCCAAAGGCGAAGGAAAATCAACACAGACTATTCACAAGTTAATTTTTATAAGCTATAATTAATTTGAAGTTTGAGGACTTAATAGGAAGTAAGTCAAGGTGGTTTTGAAAAAATATTACCTTGATACAGCCAGTAATAGGATGATTGTTTTTCATTCTTTTGGCATCGTTTTCAAAGAGAAGTTTAATGTATTATATTTACAATAGTTTATTTTTCAAAGGGGGCATACATAAGTGGGTTTAGTTCTTGTTCTCGGAGTAATGGTTGCTTTCCTTGCTGCTATTTTTACAGCAGGATACAACGACAAGCCAAAAATGACTAAATAGTAAAAATAAAAGGCCGCATTAAGCGGTCTTTTATTTTTACTTACATATATCCATTTAAATTACTTCAGATCCAAACCATGCTTTTTAATAAATTCATTCATGTACATCCTTGTCGGATTGCTGAGCGTATTTGCCATTTGCTCAGTCCAGGTATCTTTTCGTTTCCCTTTTGTCCGCTTCTCATAATAGCTGGAGACAATCTCATTATACTGGCGGAGCTCCTGTTTGAATTTGTCAGTGTTTTGTTGATATTCATTTTCATGATACACATTTGTCAGTGGCAGACGCGGTCTTTGATCTGTAATCTTCTCTGGAAAGCCGGCAGCCAGCCCAAATAAA
Organism: uncultured Bacillus sp.; assembly: GCA_937902115.1. Lineage (GTDB taxonomy): Bacteria > Bacillota > Bacilli > Bacillales > Cytobacillaceae > Bacillus_BD. Next base: position 20,782 of record CALGSR010000498.1, read on the forward strand.
GGAATAACCCTTTTCGGCGTCTTTAATAGTTCACACACTTCATTCAAGTTGTTCCGGAGCCCGCCGATATAGCAAATCCCCAAGCCCAATGATTCTGCAGCAATGGCGGCATTTTGTGCTGCCAGTGCAGCATCGATTAAAGCAACCATAAACTTTTCTGTGCTTTCGATTGAAGTTGAAATATCTTTATTCTCTAGTTCACCAGCTATTTCATGGCGGAATAAATCTGCACAGAATACAAAAAAGTGCCCGTTATTTTCCACATATTTTTGATTTCCTGATAGTTCAGCCAGCTTTTTCTTTTTCCCATGATCTGTTACGCCAATGATAGAATAGGCTTGTACATAACTTGAGGTTGATGCTGCCTGTGCGCTGGCCACAATAATTTCGATATGTTCCTTTGTTAAAGGTCTATCCTCGAAATGACGAATCGACCGATGTGATAATAATGTTTCAATAATTTGATTCATGATATCATCCCTTTAATTATGTATATATCCATATATTAACTTGGTTTGAATCCGTTTGCTACTATTTAGTAGAAAATAGCCATTATTCAGACAGAACAATGGGACAAGGAACCCGTCCGAAGCCACTGAAAAACCCCCCGACTATTTAGTGAAGGTTGAAATGTAATAAAAAA
>CALGSR010000499.1 GCA_937902115.1 uncultured Bacillus sp.
GGAATTTTTTTCTTCCTGTTCAATTAATTCTTCCCGTAAAGCCATATCACGTTCAAATTGGCTGCTTGTAATGTTTGATTTATTCTCTTGACTATTCGTTATATGGTAAGAAAAGGAAATCATAAATCCAAATACAAGACAAACGATCGTAATAATGACTCTATTCTTCTTTACGATCCTCTTCGGATTCACTTGGTTCATCTCCTTCTGATGTTTCATAAGCCTTAAAATATGACCCAACCTCTAGATTGATAATTCCCCTCTGATCAGGATTCAACTGGCTTAAAATTGAAGGATAATGTGACATTTTTTCGGCAAAAGTTTTAATTGTTGCACTTACCTCATTGCCATCATTCATAAAGAGGGAAATATGATAGGCATCCGTTTTTTTGGGAGTATGATGTATCTCGGATATCGAATTTAAAACTTCTGGAGGAAGTTTTTCCAGGTTTTCTATCATCTGATTTAATTTCTCTCCTTCGGAAAAACTATAAAGTACAGGAGCATTTAAAGGAAGATCGGAAGATTTTTTCTCATCAAGTACTTCACCATTTTCCAACACCGGAAGGAATAGTTTTCCTTTCGAAATGTAGGCGATCCTTTTATATTCCTCTATCTGAATTAAAACCGTATTCTGCCACTGCAGCTGCACTTGGGCTTTTTTAACTTCTGGAAGCTCCTTTAATTTCCCTTCAACAGCATTCCCCTTCACTTTCCAAACACTTGTTGATTTTGTAATATTAGCAGTTTCAGTTATTTCTTTTTCGGTATATTCTCTATTCCCAGCTATATTAATCCTCTTAACCTGACTTAATGGTGACTGGAAATAGATAATAAAAGCGATTAGCAAAAAGAATATCAGTAAAAGCATAATCAGTCTGCGATTCGCCTTTTTCTTGCGCTGCTGCTTTAATATTGGAATTCTATCTTCGATGGAGACGATTTTTCCCTTTTCCATTCCAATCACCTCACCGTTCGTAATCTAATAGGATAGATGAAAATCAGCTGTGCTTGTCCCCAAAATTCGTTTTCGATCTTGAAAAAAGCTAAACAACGGCACGATTATTCATGCCGTTATCATGGGTTTCATCTGATATATTAATATCATTAAAAATTATAACACAATAAATGGCAAATTGGGGCTTCAGTTTACTATTACCTTCTACCTATTATTTCAACTTCAGTTTCCATCTTCACATGATACTTTTCAAATATCGCTTTCTGCACATATTCAATTAATCGAAGGACATCTTCTGCTTTGGCATTCCCGGCATTTACAATAAAATTTCCATGCATATTGGAAATTTGCGCACCGCCGATTTGATATCCCTTTAATCCTGAATCCTCCACTAATTTTCCGGCATATAATGGGAGTGGATTGCGAAAGATGCTGCCAGCACAAGGAAATTTCCAAGGCTGTGTTTCTTTGCGGTAATCTTTATTTTTTTGCATAACAGCAATAATTTCCTCCCGATTTCCGGACGTCAATTGAAACTTTGCTTCAACAACGATTCCAGGACGTTTTGTCTGCAGAATCGAAGTACGATAGGAAAAATCCATTTCTTCAGTACTCAGCCACTCAAATGTTCCATCCGCAAATAAAATATGTGCTTCAGTTAAGACCTTCGAAATATCTGAACCGTGTGCCCCTGCATTCATATACACAACCAGGAATTCCACTGGCGAACTCAAGCCCTGTCAATCCCTGTTTTCCTGCTGAAATGGCAAGACTAATAAGGGAATATCCAGCACCTGCTTTAATTTCCGTTCCTGCTATATCCACTTGGTTCAGCTTTTCCCCCAGCTTAATGACGACACCCTCGATCCCTTTATCTGAAACAAGTAAGTTAGAGCCTCTGCCAATTACTCTCCAATTCATTTGGTATTCTTGCACGAGAGCCATTGTCTTTATTAAGTTTTCAACCGATGATGGCTCGATAAACAGATCGGCAGGGCCACCGATTTTAATTGTTGTATGGCTCGATAACGGTTCATTTTCTTTGACTATCCCAACATTAAGACTTTTAAGTTCAGTAATAAAATCCTTCATTGTATCCTCCTAAAGCAATTGTCAGTGGACACTAAAGCGTGACAAATGATAAAAATAGACGACATCTTCGTTTCATTAGTATATGCAATAGATTTGATTAGGCAACTATTTAGCGGCGGCGAGTTCCTGCATTAATTGATACAGTCTCTGAGCCGAATCTGGTATCCCTAGCTTTTTTGCCGCCTGTTTCATTTCCTTCAGTCTGTCCTCATTTAATAATATCCCGTCAATCGTTGCCAACAGCGTATCCCTAGTTAAATCCTTTTCAAGCAGTAATTCTGCCGCACTATGATCACTTAAAGATCTCGCGTTTTTCTCTTGATGATTATTCGTTACATACGGGCTTGGAATTAATATACTCGGGATACCTAAAGATGTTAGTTCCGCCAAGGTTGTTGCACCGGCACGGGCAACTGTCAAATCCGTACCAGCCAACACTTGCGGCATATTATGAACAAATGGCATTACCACAACATTTTTCGGACTGCCACTTAATTCAACTTCTTTTTTCACCTTTTCATAATGAACTTCACCCGTTACATACAATACTTGATAAGGTCTTTTTCCAAGATCCATTAACGCCTGGACAACAGCATCATTGATCGGACGGGCGCCGCGGCTGCCGCCGACAATCAGAACTACAGGATCAGTTAAATTTAAACCTGCAGAAAGTCTCCCCTTTACCCCATCCTGATTCAGAACCTCGGATGCACGTGGATTTCCCGTCATGACCACTTTCTCTTCCGGGAAGAATGATTTTGCCTCAGAAAAGCATACAGCAACCCGATCAACGTAGCGGCTTAAAAATTTATTGGTTAAACCTGGTACACTGTTTTGTTCATGGATAATCGTAGGAATTCCTAATTTAGATGCAGCGTAAACAACCGGTCCGCACACATAACCCCCGGTTCCAATGACAACATCTGCCTGAAACTCCCTTAACATTTGCTTACTTTGATTTACTCCTTTCATAAAGCGAATAATCGTTTTCACATTTTCAAAGGAGATTTTTCTTTTAAAGCCTGTAATATGTATCGACTTAAATGGGATATTTTCCATTGGTACAAGCTTACTTTCGAGACCTTTTTCCGTTCCTATATATAGAAATTCAGCATTATCGGTTTCCTTTTGAATTTCACGAATCAGAGCCAGTGCCGGATAAATATGCCCTCCGGTTCCTCCCCCGCTTACAACAACCTTCATTGTTTCACCTCATAAACACAAATATTAAATATCAATATGGCTAAAGTTCGGTATCTTTTATCTACTCTTAACAGGCTGTAAGACTCCCACCTTCTATACATTCTACTATATTCTAAAACATAAAAAGATACCAATAATAGATTGTTTTCATATTGTAATCGAGTCATAATTCTTTTGTCACAAAATGTTATATAAACGTATTTCTCTTAACGCAAATAAAGAGTTGACCCCCTAATTGGGTCAACTCTTTATTATGTCAATAGCGTGAATGACGGCTGATATTTAATAGCACGCCTACAGCCATCAGCATAAGGGTTAACGAGGAGCCCCCATAGCTTAAAAATGGAAGGGTGATTCCTGTAACAGGCATTAATCCAGTAACAACTCCTATATTGATCATCACTTGAATCGCTATCATGGCAATAATTCCAACCGCCAAAAAGCTTCCGTATAGATCAGGTGCCCCCAAGGCAATACGGATTCCCCGCCATAGCAGTAAAGAAAACAACAACAGGATGAGAGAACCACCGATAAAGCCTAATTCCTCAGCCAATATCGCAAAAATAAAATCCGTTTGCGGTTCAGGAAGATAGAAGAACTTTTGTCTGCTCTGTCCAAGACCTAATCCGAACAAACCACCCGGGCCAATCGCATATAGGGATTGTATAATTTGAAACCCGCTGCCAAGAGGGTCCTCCCAAGGATCGAGAAAAGATGTAATCCTTTTTATCCGATAAGGAGCTGATAATACAAGCGCAACAAAACCTGCAACCCCGATCAAACCAAGAAAGACAAAATGACTGATTCTTGCACCTGCAATAAATATCATTACGATACAGGTACCAACCATAACAGTACCGGTACCTAAATCAGGTTGAAGCATAATCATGCCAAATGCTAAAAAGACTAATCCAAGTGATGGTGCAAGACCTTTTTTAAAAGATGTAATATATTTCTGTCGTACTGATAAATATTTTGCTAAAAATGCAATCATGGCTAATTTCATAAATTCAGACGGTTGAATGGAAAAAGCTCCGATTCCAATCCAGCTTCTTGAGCCATTGCGAACATTTCCGACCCCTGGAATTAATACGAGAACTAGAAGAACAAAACAAATAATCAAAAGCAGCTTCGCCCAGGTTTTCCATGTCCAATAATCAATATTCATAATAAAGAACATCGCTGCAATCCCTACTCCAGCAAACAGCAGCTGCCGTTTGGCAAAGAAAAACGAATCATCAAATTTATATTCCGCCCAGATAGCACTTGCACTGTACACCATAGTAAGTCCGATTGCTAATAGTGAAAAGGTCAGGATCATTAAGATTATATCAGGAGTCGTTTTTTTTGTCGGCACAAGACTACACCTCGTAATGCAAGTTTTTGAGCCTATGTAAGAAAAGCAGAATATCCATTCAGTACAAATAACAGGATCGTACTGCTCCTTATTAAGACAAGCTCTTACTTAAGCATATGCACTGCCTCAGTAAAAATGTCTCCCCTTACTTCAAAAGTTTTATATTGATCCCAGCTTGCACAGGCAGGTGATAGTAAAATGACGTCACCAGGCTCTGACAGCTGGTAAGCAAGTGGAACGGCTGTTTTAACATTATCGACACGCTTGATTGATTTTATTCCTGCCTGTTTGGCTGCCTTTTCCATTTTCTCCGCTGTCTGCCCAAACGTAATCATGGCCTTCACATTTTTAAAGGATGGAATTAATTCGTCAAATTCATTCCCACGGTCAAGACCGCCTGCTAAAAGAATAGTCGGACTGTCGAATGCAGCAAGAGCGTTTTGGGTCGCTAATATATTCGTTGCTTTAGAATCATTGTAAAACTTTCTGCCTTGAACTTCTTTAATAAATTGCAAACGATGTTTTACACCAGTAAATGTGCTTAACACCTGCTTAATGGCATCATTTGCAACACCGGAAAGCTTTGCCGCTGCGACAGCAGATAGAATATTTTCAAGATTATGTGCCCCTGGAAGCCTGATATCTTCCGTTTTCATAATTTGCTCCCCGTTGAATATGACCCATCCTTCTTTTACAAAAGCCCCGGAATCCAAGAACCTTTTCGTTGAGAAGGGGACAATTTCCGCCTTTGATTGCCGTGCAATTTCAAGCACTACCTCCTGTTCTGCGTTCACAATCAAGTAGTCATTTTCTGTTTGATTTTTGGTAATATTCGCCTTTGCCTTTACGTATTCTATAGATGTCCCATGGTAGTCAAGATGGGCATCATAAATATTAGTTAATATCGCAATATGCGGCTTAAAGCCCTGTATCCCCATTAATTGGAAAGATGACAGTTCAATGACAATTTGATTACTTTGATCCGCCTTTTGCACAACATCAGATGCGACCATCCCAATATTCCCCGCAATCAGAGGCCTTTTGTTCCCTGTCTGCAGCATTTCAAATATTAATGTTGTTGTTGTTGTTTTACCATTCGTTCCTGTAATTCCGATGAATGGAGCCTCCGAAATTAAAAATGCCAGCTCCACTTCTGTAATGATGGGAATCCCTCGCTTTAACGCTCCTTCAACTATTGGATTATGGTATGGAATGCCTGGGTTCTTTACAATCAATTCAAAGCCTTCATCAAGTAGTTCAATTGGATGTCCCCCACAAATAACAGTAATTCCCTGTTCTAATAATTCTTGGGCCTCGGAGTTTTCCGATAAAGGCTTATAATCATTTACCGTGACAAAGGCACCCAGTTTATGTAAAAGTGATGCAGCTCCGATACCGCTTTTAGCCAAACCTAATACGAGTATTTTTTTATGGAGATAACTATCAATTGTCCTCAATTATAACCACACCTCAATATAAATTCCGATTATCGCAAACAATAAACCTGCTGTCCAAAAGGTTACGACTACACGCCATTCACTCCACCCTAGCAATTCATAATGGTGATGCAAGGGGCTCATACGAAAAATTCTCTTACCTGTTGTTTTAAAGGAAATGACCTGTAGAATAACCGATAATGTTTCAATAACAAATACGCCGCCAATTATAATTAATATAAGTTCTAGTTTCGTCAAAATAGCAATTCCGGCAATCGCTCCTCCTAATGCCAATGATCCTGTATCCCCCATAAATACTTTTGCCGGGTGAGCATTAAAAACAAGAAAGCCAAGAACCGCTCCCACAACTGCGACAGAGAATATTGAAATTTCATATTGTGAATGATTCCATGCTAAAACGGCAAATGCTCCAAAAGCAATGGCAGCTGTTCCGGAAACAAGTCCATCAAGTCCATCGGTTAAATTGACCGCATTGGAAAAGCCTACAAGCCAAAAAACAATAAATAATGCATAAAAAATTCCAAGTTCCAGTGAATAATCAGTAAATGGAATCGAAACAGCCGTTGAAAAATCCATTTGCTGTAAGATAAAGTAAAATACAACGGATACCAGGATCTGTCCCAGCAGCTTTTGCATGGAGGTTAAACCTAAATTCCTTTTCAGCACTACTTTAATAAAATCATCTAAAAAACCTAACGCACCAAAACCAATGGTTACAAACAAGAGCAAATAAGTTTTAAAAGTCGGTTCACTGAACTTTCCCGTCATAACCAATGTAGTAATAATGATCGATAGTAAAATCATGACACCGCCCATTGTCGGCGTGCCAGTTTTTTTCTGATGTGATTTCGGTCCTTCTTCACGAATGCTTTGTCCAAATTTCAATCTTTTCAAGAAAGGGATGGTAATCGGTGATAACAATACGGTAATAAGGAAGCCTAATAATGTTGTGAACAAGATAACCTGCACCAGCATGTCATTCCCTCCCTCCCTTTTTCTCTAATGCGAATCGAATCATACAAGATGTTGCCATCGCTCTATCATATGTGTTCTTCAAATCCTTCAGACCGCTTCGTGCAGAAAAGTCCGAAGCAGAAACATTGCCTAACCAATTCATTTCTTTCTCTCCTCAATCGCGTGTTTAGCCACCAATCGATCATCAAAATCGAAGAACTCGCGGCCTATCTGCTGATACGTTTCATGTCCTTTTCCCGCAATAAGAATGACATCTCCAGCCCTTGCTTCATTAATGACGTATTCAATTGCGGATTTTCGATCGATAATTTTTTTATATGTTTTTCCTTTTGCTCCTGACTCCATTTCCTGTATAATCGTCTCCGGATCCTCTGTACGGGGATTATCAGAGGTGAACACAGGGTCTGTTGCCAGTCTGCAAGCAATTTCAGCCATAAGAGGACGCTTTGTCCGATCTCTGTCACCGCCGCATCCGGCAACGACAAAAATTCTTTTCTTGGCAAATTGCCGCACTGTATTTAATGCATTTTCTAAACTGTCTGGAGTATGTGCATAATCCACGATTACAGTGAAGTCCTGACCCGCATCAACCGCTTCAAACCTTCCTGATACACCTTTCACATTCTCCAACGAAGAAATGATTGAATCTATTGCGATGCCGGAAACAGCACTGGTTGCAATAGCTGCTAATACATTATAGACACTAAACTTCCCCATTAATTTCATATCAATCGGCAGCACACCAAAAGGGCTCTGTAATTGAAAGGCTGTTCCGGAGGCCGTCATCTTAATACTAGCGGCCCGGAAATCAGATTCCTGATCAATTCCATAGGTAACCACTTTTGCTGCAGTAACTTGTATATATTCCTTACTTGCAGGGTCATCTGCATTCAATACAGCATATTTAGGCCGTGTATCATAATAGGCATTTCCGAGCTGTGAAAACAATAGTCCTTTTGCTCGCTTATATTCATCCATCGTTTTATGAAAATCTAAATGATCCTGCGTCAAATTGGTGAAAACAGCCACATCGTAATCACAACCATGAACCCTGCCCTCAACTAAAGCATGAGAAGAAACCTCCATAATGGCGGATTCGACATGTACATCAACCATTTTCTTGAAACGTTTTTGCAAGGTTAAACTCTCCGGAGTTGTATTTTTTGTTTCTTCAATTTGACCTGATATTTTTGTATACATCGTACCGATTAAACCCGTTTGTTTTCCCGCATCAGATAAAATTTGTTCGATTAAATGAGTGATTGTTGTTTTTCCGTTTGTTCCCGTTATTCCTATCAATTGCAGGTTATGCGTCGGATGATCGTAAAAATAATCGGCAAGGATAGGCAATGCTCTTTTCGTATCGCTCACGACGATAACGGGAATACCTAGTGGCAGTTCTCTTTCCGCTAAAACAGCGGCGGCTCCATTTTTTTCAGCAGCGACCGCAAAATCATGTCCATCAACGGTATAGCCTTTAATGCATATAAATAAACTGCCCTTTTTCACCTTGCGATTGTCATTTTCAATTGAAGTAATTTCGGGATTCTCACCAGCCGTCGAAATAAAGGGAGATAATTGTGAAAGTAAAGTATGTAATTTCAATTTTCTCAAATCCTTTCAAGAAGAAAGATAGATTATCAAATTTGGCTCGGCAAATTTGCGCCCGGATTTTTTCGAGCTCGCTCGAAAAGTTTCCTTTTAAAATCCGAGGCATCCGCCGGAGGCTTAACTTCATTCAGCAGAAGTTTGTATACCCCATTATATAAGTTATCTTCATTGCATTCCTACCTCAAATTTTAAAAGTTGAGAAGTTAAATAATAGCGTTTTTATTGTACATGAAAAATGATCGTTTAGCTATTTACGTTTTGTTATCAAGTGCTTTTTTTGGTAAAAAGTTAAAGGGCGGCGAAGAATACTACCGCCCTCTCTAACTATTCATCTACATTATCAAAATAAAGTCTTATCGTTGATCCCTCTTTTAGTTTTACTCCTTCCTTCGGCGTTTGTCTTACGACAGTATCTCCTTGGCCGCTTGCATCAATTTTCAAGTTAAGCATTAACTCGCCGATTTCTGTTTTCGTAATCCCCACCAGGTTTGGGACCTCTACCATTGGTGTATCCGGCCATTTAATTTCTTTTTCGATTTGATCCTTCCGTGGTTCTACTCCCATCGCTCGCAAGCTATCCCCAATAATATTACCGACAATAGGTGCTGCAACTGTACCACCAAATTGAACAGTTCCTTTTGGATTGTCAACAGCAACATAAATAACAATTTCCGGATCATCTGCCGGAGCAAAACCGATAAACGAAACAATATGATTGTTCTCTAAATAGCGTCCATCCTTCGCTTTTTGTGCTGTACCTGTTTTCCCTCCGACTCTGTAACCCTCAACAAACGCCTTGCCTCCTGTTCCTTGGGCTACGACACTTTCAAGCGCATACCGTATCT
>CALGSR010000500.1 GCA_937902115.1 uncultured Bacillus sp.
TGATATTCAAGGAATGGAAGACCATTTAGGTGACATGGACTTTAAAGTGGCTGGTACATCTAAAGGTGTAACTGCACTGCAAATGGATATTAAAATTGAGGGATTGTCCCGGGAGATTTTAGAAGAAGCCCTGCAACAGGCTAAAAAGGGTAGAATGCAAATATTAGATTCCATGATGGCTACACTTGGAAAGCCACGTGAGCATCTTTCTGAATTTGCTCCTAAAATTTTAACAATGACGATTAATCCTGATAAAATCCGTGATGTCATTGGACCAAGCGGAAAACAAATTAATAAAATCATTGAAGAAACAGGCGTAAAGATTGACATTGAACAGGATGGAATGGTATTTATTTCATCTATTGACGAAGAAATGAACCAAAAAGCAAAACATATTATTGAAGATATCGTCCGTGAAGTTGTTGTTGGACAGCTTTATCTTGGTAAAGTAAAACGAATTGAGAAATTTGGTGCTTTTGTTGAAATCTTTAATGGAAAAGATGGATTGGTTCATATCTCAGAGCTTGCTGAAGAACGTGTCGGCAAAGTCGAGGATGTTGTGAAAATAGGCGATGAAATGCTTGTTAAAGTTATTGAAATTGATAAGCAAGGTCGTGTAAACCTTTCTCGTAAAGCGGTATTGAAAGAACAGCGTCAGCACGAGGAAAACACACAAAAATAATTACTGTGAGCTAAGGAAAGAAGATAGTCAGAGGGAATGGGCCCCTGGCTATTTTTGCATTTTCGCCATCATATTTCTTGTTCCATCGAGGGATATTCGGCTAAGCGCAACAAAATCGTTTGTATGACCTTAGTCCGTTCTAGATTGTCCACTCCTTTCATATTTTTATATGAAAGGAGGCATGACGTGTGAAAAAAATAATATCCCTTTGCTTAGTTTGCTTATTTGCTTTTATCATGATTAATAATCAGTTTATAAACGAATTTATTACTAAAATAAAGGGCAATACCGTTGACGTAGCAAAAAGGCAAGATTCACTATACTTAGAAATAGAACAAAAGGCTAATGAATTTGCGATACCGCCTTCAGATGCCAAAATTGATCGTGTTTGGAAGGCTATACCTGGCTACAATGGGCAGACTGTTGATCTAGAGGCATCCTATGAACGTATGAAAAAAAACGGTAAATTTGATGAATATAAACTCGTTTTTAAACAGAAAAAACCAAACATCCCTTTTTCCAATCTTCCGCCCTCTCCGATGTATAAAGGGAATCCTGAAAAGCCAATGGTGAGCTTTATTATTAATGTGGCATGGGGGAACGAATATTTATCCGGGATGCTTGCAACCTTAAAAGAGCATCATGTAAAAGCGACTTTCTTTCTTGAAGGCAGATGGGTACAAAAATATCCCGAGTTGGCTAAAATGATTTTCGATGCTGGACATGAAGTAGGGAATCATTCGTACACTCATCCGAACATGCAGAATCTGACTTCATCTCAAATAAGGCAGGAAATCGTGAAAACAAACGAGGTCATTGAAGCAACTACAGGTAAGCAGGGCTCCTGGTTCGCTCCCCCAAGCGGTAGTTTCAAAAACGAGGTCGTGCAAATTGCGGCTGAGGAGAAAATGAGGACAGTTATGTGGAGTATAGATACGATCGACTGGCAAAAACCAACTCCGGATGTATTAATTAATCGTGTAATGAGCAAGATTCATAATGGAGCGATTATCCTCATGCATCCTACTGAATCTACAGAAAAATCATTAGAACAGCTAATCGTTCAAATTAAAGAAAAAAACCTTCAGATTGATACCATTTCTGAACTTGTCAAGGAAGACAGAATTTATACAACACAGGCAAAAGGAATGAATAAAGAGAGGCTAAGTCCATAAAGTAAGCCACAGGTAAATATTTTTCAATAATAGGTCTCGCTTTTGGAAAAAATTACGATAATAGTATATACTATTTTCACATAGTATTTTATTGGTTATTTGTTTTTATTAGCATTGGAGGAGTTTAATTGATAAAAAAATATACATGCCAAAATGGGGTAAGGGTAGTACTTGAAAATATTCCTACTGTTCGTTCTGTAGCTATTGGGGTATGGATTGGAACAGGTTCACGGAATGAAACGCCTGAAAATAACGGAATATCTCACTTTTTGGAACATATGTTTTTTAAAGGAACGAAAACAAAATCAGCCCGTGAAATAGCTGAATCATTTGATAGCATAGGCGGGCAGGTTAACGCCTTTACTTCAAAGGAATATACTTGCTATTATGCCAAGGTTCTTGACAATCATGCCCAGTTTGCTTTAGAGGTCTTAGCAGATATGTTCTTTAATTCTACTTTTGTTGAAGAAGAATTAAAGAAGGAAAAGAATGTAGTTTACGAAGAAATTAAAATGTATGAGGACACTCCGGATGATATCGTCCATGATTTGTTGAGTAAAGCGATTTATGAAAATCATTCTTTGGGCTATCCCATTTTAGGTACTGAAGAAACGTTGTCTACTTTTACAGGTAATACATTAAAGGAATATATGCATAATATGTATACTCCTGAACATGTTGTGGTCTCAGTGGCCGGAAATATTTCTGATACCTTCATTAAAGAGGTTGAAAAATTGTTCGGTTCCTATGAGGGAGGAAAAAGGGAGATTGTGGAATCCACACCTCAATTTCACATGAATCAAATTTCTCGTAAAAAGGAAACGGAGCAGGCACATCTCTGTATCGGCTTTGAAGGCCTTAAAGTAGGACATGATGATATTTACAGCCTCATTCTAATGAATAATATTTTAGGCGGCAGTATGAGCAGCCGGCTGTTTCAGGATGTACGTGAACAAAAAGGTTTAGCTTATTCCGTTTTTTCCTATCACTCTGCGTTTGAAGACAGTGGAGTTGTAACAATATATGGAGGTACCGGGGCTAGTCAGCTTGATTTGTTATTTGAAACGGTTCAAGAAACACTTGCCGTTTTAAAGAGAGATGGAGTTACGGAAAAAGAACTGAAGAACAGTAAGGAACAATTAAAAGGAAATTTAATGCTCAGCTTGGAAAGCACGAACAGCCGTATGAGCCGTAATGGAAAGAACGAACTTGTGCTTTCGAGACACAAATCACTCGATGAGATGGTGGAGCAGATTGACTCTATAACAAAAGAAAGTGTCGATCAAATGGCTTTATCTATTTTTAACGATAAGTATTCCATTTCATTAATTAGTCCGGATGGTAAGCTGCCTAAGGGATTGTAAAGTAAAGATGAAAAAGGCTGGCATGATATCCAGCTCCGTAACTGCCGGGAAAACCCCGGCAGTTTTTTATTTTTCCCTATTTATTCCTCACTCTGACTTGTCATATCAATAATGATCATATCCTGCCCAATTTTTTTTATTTGTTCCCATTCTACTCGAATATCACTCCCGTGTTTTTTCATCCCAAACCACTTTAAGCTTGGAATCAGCATGGCTTCAATTTTCCCGTTATTTACATTAATTTCGAGATCCGTTTGTCCTAAAATTCCCAGACGTTCGGCCTTATTAATATCTACTATTTCTTTTCCGCTTAATTCACTTAACCTCATGATTGGCCTCCTTATCCTGTCCTCATTACCATCTTACTGAACGTCTTATTCTTTTAGACTAAAACGATTGCTAATTTAGCAACTAATTTCTATCTGATCGTCATTTCCAAAGATGAAAAGTATGGCGTCACCGATTGGGTATCTGTGACATATGATGTTGAAGTAGTCTGCTGCAGCAATAGTATTCACAGTGCTTTCTGCAGAAAAGGGAATATGTGAAAAGACGGATTTTTGGCTCTTATCTAATGTAGAAATCAAATCACAATTATTTATTCAGGCCTGTTAAACTGAGCTACAAATAAAAGAAGGTGAATATTTCATGCTGACAGATATGCAAGTTGCAGTTATTGGCGGTGATGCGAGACAACTCGAAATCATACGGAAATTAACTGAATTGGATGCAAAGCTGTCGTTAATTGGTTTTGAGCAGTTAGATCATGCTTTTACCGGCGCAGCTAAAGTAAAGATTTCGGAAGTTGACTTCTCGCATTTAGATAGTCTAATTTTGCCGGTTTCCGGCACAAGTCTTGAAGGTCAGGTTGATACAGTTTTTTCAAATGAGAAAGTGGTCCTTCTGGAAGAAATGATAGCAAAAACACCCGCACACTGTGTGCTGTATACAGGTATTACTAATTCGTATTTAAGTGGCATTGCAGATAGAACCAATCGGCGTCTTGTTCCGATTTTTAATCGGGATGATGTTGCGATCTACAATTCTATTCCAACAGTAGAAGGAACGATTATGCTGGCGATTCAGCATACAGATTTTACAATACACGGTTCAAATGTGATGGTTTTAGGGCTAGGAAGAGTAGGAATGAGTGTGGCAAGAACGTTTCATGTATTAGGCGCTAAAGTAACAGTCGGAGCAAGAAAAACGGAACATTTTGCCCGTATTACTGAAATGGGGCTGACTCCATTTCATTTAGATGATCTAAAGGATTGGGTGAAAAATACAGATATTTGTATTAATACCATTCCATTCCCTATCGTGACGGCATCAGTAATCTCAAAAATGCCGGCACATTCTCTCATCATTGATCTGGCTTCAAAACCAGGCGGAACCGAATTTCGCTATGCAGAAAAAAGAGGGGTAAAGGCGTTGTTAGCACCAAGCCTCCCAGGGATTGTTGCTCCAAAAACCGCAGGAAATATCATTGCAAACATCCTTTCCCAACTATTACAAGAAGATTTCGATAGAAGAAAGGAGTCTTAAGCATGAGTATAAATGGTAAACGAATTGGATTTGGATTAACAGGGTCACATTGTACCTATGACGCAGTCTATCCTGAAATAGAAAAGTTAGTTCAAGCCGGTGCAGAGGTATTGCCGGTTGTAACCTATACAGTAAAGAATACGGAAACTCGCTTTGGCAGAGGAGAAGATTGGATAGAGAGAATCGAAAAACTGACAGGTCATAAAGCCATTTCCACTATTGTCGATGCAGAGCCGTTAGGTCCAAAAATACCGCTCGATTGTATGGTGATTTCTCCGATTACAGGCAGTTCCATTAGCAAGTTTGCCAATGCATTGACAGACTCCCCTGTTCTCATGGCCGCAAAAGCAACGCTAAGAAATCAAAAGCCTGTAGTTCTAGGGATTTCAACGAACGATGCTTTAGGCTTAAATGGTGTCAATATCATGAGGCTGATGGCAACAAAGAATATCTATTTTATTCCCTTTGGTCAAGATGATCCGGTAAAAAAACCAAATTCAATGGTTGCCAGAATGCCTATGCTTGCAGATACAATTAAGGCAGCCATCACAGGAAAACAGATTCAGCCTGTTCTAGTGGAAAGATATAAAGATGGAAATTAGTTTTTCCTTAAAAGTATACTTCTTTCATAGTGGTTTATGTTAAAATAAGTGTTAAAATATAAAAGTGGCGAATTGTATGATTCGCCTGCTTACTTATGACGGCAATTAGTAGTTCAGCTCATTCATCGATTATATTAATTATAAGGACACACAGTATACTCATTTTCTTATAATTTCGATAAGTAATAAAGCTGTCAAAAATTTTTTTTGAAAAATAATATTTTCTTTATTGATTGGAAGGGGACCACAGAATGGAACAGAAAAAGGGATTTCACGTAGCAGTAGTTGGAGCAACTGGAGCAGTCGGACAACAAATTATTCAAACGCTGGAAAACAGAAAATTTCCAATCTCTCAATTAACCCTTTTGTCTTCTGCACGCTCTGCAGGTAAAAAGGTAGTAGTAAACGGTAGTGAGCACACTGTACAAGAGGCAAAACCAGAAAGCTTTAAAGGGGTCGATATCGCTTTCTTTAGTGCAGGAGGCAGTACTTCTACGGCACTTGCTCCTGCGGCAGTAGAACATGGAGCCATTGTTGTTGATAATACAAGTGCGTACCGTATGGATGAAAATACACCGCTTGTCGTACCGGAAGTAAACGAAGATGATTTATTAAAGCATCAAGGCATTATCGCTAACCCAAACTGTTCTACGATTCAAATGGTCGTTGCGCTTGAGCCGATTCGTGAAAAATATGGTTTGGATAAAGTAATTGTTTCTACTTATCAAGCAGTCTCAGGTTCCGGTGCTGTGGCAATTGAAGAATTAACAGAACAAACGAAAGCGATCATCAATAATGAACCATTTGAACCAAAAGTATTGCCGGTAAGAAGCGATAAAAAACATTATCAAATTGCTTTTAACGCCATTCCACAAATTGATGTTTTTACTGATAATGGTTTTACGTATGAAGAAATGAAAATGATTAATGAAACGAAAAAAATTATGCATAAGCCTGAGTTAAGTGTTGCTGCAACATGTGTACGTATTCCAGTTGCAGTAGGCCATGCTGAGTCACTTTATATTGAAATTGGCGATGAAGGAGTAAGTGCCGAAGATTTGAAAGAACTGTTAAAAGATGCTCCCGGCGTTATTCTTCAAGATGATCCGGCTAATCAAGTATATCCAATGCCTGCAGATTGTGTTGGCACAAATGATGTATTTGTCGGCCGTATCCGCAAAGATTTAGATGTTGAAAAAGGTTTCCATTTATGGGTTGTTTCTGACAACTTATTAAAAGGGGCAGCATGGAACTCTGTACAAATCGCAGAAAGCTTAATTAAACTTGGTTTAGTAAAATAATCGCTTTTGAATTAGGACGAACTCAGTATTTATCACTTTAACTTTATTCAGCATATAATCGTAATAACAAGAATTGAAAAAAGCGATTCATTAAAAGTCCATGTTACAGATGGATTTTCGAGGTGTTACGATGAAAATTATCGTCCAGAAATTTGGCGGCACCTCCGTTCGTGATGAACAGAGCCGCCAGTATGCAATAAAACATGTTCGAACTGCGTTGAATGAAGGCTTCAAGGTTATTGTTGTTGTATCAGCGATGGGACGGAAAGGGGAGCCCTATTCTACCGATACCCTTCTATCGCTAGTCAATGGAAAAGACAAAATTATCAGCAAGAGAGAAACAGATTTATTGCTCTCATGCGGTGAGATTATTTCCAGTCTGGTATTTACGAATTTACTGTTGGAAAGTGGGATTCATGCCACAGCTATGACGGGAGCGCATGCAGGATTCATCACCAATAACGACCACACAAATGCTAAAATTATCGAAATGAAGTGCGAACGTCTTTTGAATGAACTTTCAAACAAGGATGTTGTGGTGGTTGCCGGATTCCAAGGACAAACAAGAACTGGAGATATGACAACAATCGGCAGAGGGGGAAGTGATACATCTGCCTCTGCCCTTGGAGCTGCGTTAAATGCTGAGTTTATTGATATTTTCACTGATGTTGATGGGATTATGACAGCAGATCCGCGTATAGCGGAAAATGCACGTCCTTTACCAGAAATTACTTATACTGAAGTTTGTAATATGGCCTATCAAGGTGCAAAAGTGATCCATCCGCGTGCTGTAGAAATCGCTATGCAGGCTAGAGTGCCGATAAGAATTCGTTCAACTTATTCGGATCACCCGGGTACATTAGTCACGCATGAATCATGTAATAAACGCTCAGGTATGGTTGCTGATCGTTTGGTAACAGGGATTGCCCACTTATCAAATATTACACAAATTAAGGTTTTTGCTAAGAAAGGTCAATACGACTTACAGGCAGAGGTATTTAAAGGGATGGCTAATGAAAACATTAGTGTAGATTTTATTAATATTTCTCCTAATCAGGTTGTGTACACAGTTACTGCTGAAATGACGGAAAAGGCGATTTCAGTTCTTCATAGGCTTGGCCACGACCCGGTGATTGAGCGTGATTGTGCTAAAGTATCAGTCGTTGGGGCCGGAATGGCAGGTGTGCCTGGTGTAACGTCCAAAATTGTCGGTGCCCTATCTGAAAAAGGAATACGAATCTTGCAATCAGCTGATAGTCATACGACGATCTGGGTGCTTGTCAAACAGGATGATTTAATTACTGCCATCAATTCATTGCATGATGCGTTTGAACTGGAAAATGAGATTTAATAAGTTCGGATCAGGGGAACAGATTCGAGAGGAGTGGGATTATGGGTATTTTTGGCAGAATATCTACAGCCATGGTAACCCCTTTTGATAGTAAAGGTCATATTGATTTTCCTAAAACAACACAACTAGTTAATTACTTGCTTGCAAATGGAACGGAATCACTTGTAGTGGCAGGCACAACTGGGGAATCTCCAACCTTATCAAAAGAAGAGAAATTGGCTTTGTTTGAGCATGTTGTTAAAGTAGTTGAAAAAAGAGTTCCCGTGATAGCCGGAACGGGTAATTATAACACTTATGAATCAATGGAATTAACAAAAAAAGCCGAACAGCTTGGTGTTGATGCGATCATGCTAGTTGCACCGTATTATAATAAACCGAGTCAGGAAGGGTTGTACCAGCATTTCAAAGCGGTTGCTGAAAGTACAACGTTGCCTGTTATGGTTTATAATATTCCGGGAAGATCGGCCGTTAATATTGATGCTGATACGGTGATTCGTTTAGCAAGTGTTGATAATATTGTTGCTGTTAAAGAGGCAAGCGGCAATTTAAGTGCGATGGCTAAAATTATTGCTAATACTCCAGATGATTTTTACTTGTATAGCGGAGATGATGGTGTAACCATTCCTGTATTGGCAATTGGGGGAACAGGGGTTGTTTCGGTTGCTTCCCATGTAATAGGCAATGAAATGCAGGAAATGGTTAGCACTTTTCTATCCGGTGATTTGCAGAAGGCAGCAAAGCTCCACCAACAGTTACTGCCGATTATGGAAGGGTTATTTAAAGCGCCAAGTCCTGTACCGGTAAAAACCGCTCTGCAATTGAAAGGACTGAATGTTGGTTCTGTCCGTCTCCCGCTTATTCCATTAACGGAACAGGAAAGAATTCAATTATTTGAATTATTAACAGAGAAAAATGGATAATGATGAAAGCCAGCTGGCTATTGTTGCCGGCTGGCTTTCATTTTTGGGAATGGCTAAATTCATGTTCAGTGTTGTAAAGGGTTTCTAATATCAAGTATAATGGAAATATCTGATCACGGTCGGCTTAATATTACATAGGAGGATTAGACTTGAAAAAAGTAGAAAATAAAAGCATTAAACTTATAGCGATTGGGGGAGTCGGGGAACTCGGCAAAAATATGTATGTCGTTGAAGTGGACGAGGATATTTTTGTCATTGATGCAGGTTTAATGTTTCCAGAAAACGAAATGCTTGGTATCGATATTGTTATCCCGGATATCAGTTATTTAATCCAAAATGAGGACAGAGTAAAGGGAATATTTTTAACACATGGTCATGAGGATCATATTGGGGCTTTATCCTATGTTCTCCGTCAAATTGACGTCCCTGTCTACGCTACACGTTTAACAATTGAATTGGCAAAAATAAAAATGAAATCACAAGATTTTTCAGGCAGAGCAAAATTTATCGAAGTAAATTCTAATTCGATTCTTGAATTCGACTCGGCTGATGTCAGCTTTTTTAATACCAATCATAGTGTACCTGATTCTGTTGCCATTTGCATCCATACGTCAGAAGGAGTTATTGTACATACGGGTGACTTTAAATTTGATCAAGCTGCAGAAGACTTATATAAACCCGAAATAGGGAAAATGGTCAAAATAAGTGAACAAGGTGTCCTATGTCTGCTATCGGATAGTACAGAGGCCGAAAAACCCGGTTATACAACATCAGAAGCGGTAATAGCAAGGGAAATGAATGACGCATTTTATAATGCAAAAGGACGTATTGTTGCTGCTTGTTTTGCATCTGATTTAAACAGAATTCAACATATTTTTGATGCCGCATATGAAAGCCGCCGGAAAGTTGCATTGGTAGGGAAAAGCTTGCAGCGAATTTTTGATATGGTGATTAAACTAGAATATTTGCATGTCCATGATGAAATCATCATTCCATTAGCAGAAATTAAAAATTATCCGGATGATGAGATCGTTATTTTAACAACTGGACGTCAGGGAGAACCGATTGATGTTCTGCAAAAAATGGCGAAGCAAACGGATAAATATGTTAATATTCAAAAGGGAGATACTGTCGTTTTCGCAGTCCCTGCCATCAGAGGAAATGAATTATTTATTTCGCGAACGGTGGATATGTTATTCCGTGCTGGAGCAGTTGTATTAGCTGGAAAAGATCACTATCATACATCGAGCCATGGAAGTCAAGAAGAATTGAAATTTATGATTAATATGATGAATCCAAAATTCTTTATTCCAGTTCATGGGGAATATAAAATGTTAAAGGCACATGCAAAAGTAGCAAAAGATTGCGGTTTGACGGATGACCGTATTCATATCCCTGATAAAGGCGAAGTAGTTGAACTGAAAAATGACCGTATTCAGCTTGGTGGTAAAGTACCTGCCGGGAATGTACTTATTGACGGAAGCGGTGTAGGTGATGTCGGGAATATTGTTTTAAGAGACCGTAAGCTGCTTTCCAAAGATGGGATATTAATTGTTGTTGTCACGTTAAATCGTATAGAAAAGAAAATATCAGCCGGACCGGAAATTATCTCAAGAGGTTTTGTTTATGTACGTGAATCAGAAAAGCTTCTTGATGAAGCATCAAAACGGGTGCGTGATATCGTAGAACAAAGTATATCAAAGGATACTTTTGATTGGACTGTTATTAAACAGGATATGCGTGACAGTTTAAATCAATTTTTATATGAAAAAACAAAGCGCAGACCAATGATCCTGCCAATCATCATGGAAGTGAAGTGAATAAAAAAACAGCAACGGCTATGTGCAGTTGCTGTTTTTTGTATATCTGGATTAGTGAATTTCCGCGATAATTCCTTGCTCATCATCAAGGATTAGTTTGATTCCGGCATAGGGGTCTCTGTTCAAGAATTCATCGAGCCATAGGCGGAGAGCTTCAATGATATTCGCTGTAATTAGTACTTGCATGCGCCCGTTTGCATACGCCTCAGCAGAATATCCTCCATGGTCATCATCGTACATCAATTCGATTTCTATATCCTCTGGCCGTATTTGCTTTTTGCGCGAAATATATACACAAAGGGCATTGATAATGTCTTGTTCGGAAAGAATTAACTTCTCCATGGATTTGGATCCTCTTTTTTCTTCTTATCCTTAAAGTAAGTAAAAATCTTACGGATAACAGCAATAACAATAACGATCCCCAGTATATTTACTAATAAACCAAGGATAGAACCTAAAGC
>CALGSR010000501.1 GCA_937902115.1 uncultured Bacillus sp.
GGTAATTGAGGGATACGACCCTCATCCTGCCATTAAAGCTCCTGTTGCCGTTTGACAAAGGACAGGGACCTGGCAAGAAACAGAGGAACTGAAGGAGAAGGAAAATGATTTCATTTATCGTAGCAATGGATAGGAACAGGGTTATAGGCAAGGATAATCAGTTGCCATGGCATTTACCTGCAGATTTAAAGTTTTTCAAAAAAACAACGATGGGGCACCCAATCGTAATGGGCAGGAAAACCCATGAATCCATTGGAAAACCTCTGCCTGGAAGAGAGAATATCATCGTGACGCGAAATGAACGATACGAATCAGAAGGTTGCACAGTGATTCATTCAGTCAAAGAGCTATTACGACTTGCTGCCGAGAATAAAGAGGAAGAACT
This sequence comes from uncultured Bacillus sp., assembly GCA_937902115.1. GTDB lineage: Bacteria > Bacillota > Bacilli > Bacillales > Cytobacillaceae > Bacillus_BD. Next base: position 386 of record CALGSR010000501.1, read on the forward strand.
CTTTGTCATTGGTGGTGCGGAGCTCTTTCGTACAATATTTCCATTTGCTGACCGTTTATACATTACTCATATTGATCATGAGTTTGAAGGGGATACCTTCTTTCCTGACGATCATGAATCCGACTGGAAACTCATTTCTTCTGAGAAAGGCATAAAGGATGAGAAGAATCCTTATGAATATTTTTACAATATATATGAGCGCAAGGAAAAATAGTTAGTAAAAATAAAGAGAACTCGCCAATCGGCGAGTTCTCTTTATTTACTTAATAATACGTAAATAGGCAATACCGCTGTCTGTAATATATGTGTGACGATCATCATATACCATATATTCTTGCACAGAGTTTACTTTTTCATCTTGTAAATCATCGATTGTAATACCGGCCATTTTCTTAATCAAAGTATTTTGATCATATGGGCGGTGCGGGTTATTTTCGGATAGATAAATCCAGTTGAATGCTTCTTCAATCGTACGGAAATAAGTTGCTGCTTCAACCACATAACCAACATTTAATCCAACCATTTCTGCTACTTTTTCCATTGTTTCTAATTTACTCATCTTCTTTTAAGCCCCTTTTCACTTTAAATATAGTTAAATAATGTCCATTATGAACATAACAAAAGAAAAGAACGATTGCGAATAAAATGATTGTCCCATTTGATTCGTATAATTCTGATATTTCCTTATAGAGGGGAATCATTTCCTCCCTATATTATCAGATTCAACTATAAGTAACATATAAAAAGTAAAAACTATATATTACTTATATCACATTCCATAATTTTTAACCATTAGATTCCACTTCTTTCTCTATATTTCAAGAAAATTAAAAATGAGATTTCTAATTTATACCAGAACAGATTCAAGGGTAATTGAAAATTGCTGAAATAGTGGTATAATGTAGTGATATAATATTGCAATAAGAATTGAAATTGAGGGTGAAGATATGGAACAGAAAATTATGAAGAAAAAATGGCTGCAATTGGAGGATATTCTAATTGCTTACCAACATCTGAAAGATATCGTTACCCATACACCCCTGCAAAAAAACGAACGATTATCCGAAAAATATAATTGTAACGTTTATTTAAAAAGAGAAGATTTACAAGTAGTCCGCTCTTTTAAATTACGCGGAGCTTATTTCTGTATGAAAATGCTTCCTAAGGAAAAGCTTACAAATGGGGTTATTTGTGCAAGTGCTGGGAACCACGCTCAAGGTGTTGCATATGCCTGTAAAGCGCTGCGGGTAAACGGAAAGATTTATATGCCGACAACCACTCCAAGCCAAAAAATTAAACAAGTTGAAATGCATGGCAGAGGATTTGTTGAAATTGTTTTAGCAGGAGATACATTTGATGATTCCTATGCTCAAGCAGTTATTTGCGCAGAAAAAGAAGGCAGAACTTTTATTCATCCATTCGATGATGAAAAGGTAATGGCTGGTCAGGGAACGGTTGCAGTAGAGATATTAAATGATTGTGAAGAGAAGATCGATTACGTATTCGCCAGCATTGGCGGAGGCGGGTTGATTTCCGGATTAAGCACGTTTATCAAAAGTGTTTCACCTGATACAAAAATGATTGGTGTAGAGCCGGAAGGTGCGGCCTCTATGAAGGCTTCGTTGACTAAACAAGTTGTAACACCATTGGATAGTATCGATGGGTTCGTAGACGGTGCTGCAGTTAAATGTGTCGGAGAGAAAACCTTCTCGATCTGTGAAAAATTAGTGGATGATATCGTCGTTGTACCTGAGGGAAGAGCATGTACAACAATTTTAGAATTATATAACGAGCATGCCATTGTTGTAGAACCTGCAGGGGCGCTTCCGGTATCTGCCCTTGATTACTATAAGGATCAAATTACAGGGAAAACGGTTGTCTGTGTTGTCAGCGGCGGTAATAATGATATTGGGAGAATGGCGGAAATTAAAGAAAGATCTTTGCTGCATGAAGGGTTACTGCACTATTTTCTCGTTCACTTTCCGCAGCGTGCCGGTGCTTTACGCGAATTTTTAGACGAAGTGCTCGGGCCAACTGATGATATTTCTCGTTTTGAGTATACAAAGAAAACAAATAGAGAAAATGGACCTGCATTAGTTGGAATTGAATTGAAGAAAAAAGAAGATTACAAAGATTTAATGGTTCGAATGAATAAAAAAGGATTTAATTATAAAGAAATTAATAAAGACAGTAGTCTTTTTCAATTTCTGATCTAAGACGTTCTATTGTACACAATAAGAATAAGGGATGAAATGATGAGTGTCACTTCATAAAGAATTTATGTATCTTGTGTGAATTTTATATGAAGTTTTCATCTCAAATTCCAAATTAGCTCCTAAACATAATATAATCAAGTTAGGTTTACTAGTAACTACTACTAAGGGAGATGTGACAATATGTTATCCAACATCGGGATTCCTGGTTTAATTTTAATTCTTGTATTGGCACTCATTATCTTTGGACCAAAAAAATTGCCTGAAATCGGCCGCGCTTTTGGACAAACACTTCGCGAATTTAAAAAATCTACTAGGGAGCTAACAAGTGACGTGGTAGAAGAAATTGATGAAGTGAAGAAGGAAGTTAAGCAGGTTACAAAATAAGGTGTGAGATATTTCTTACGCCTTTTTTTCTTGAATATCGTTTTACATAAAGAAAACAGAATATATTTGTTTAAATTAAGTGATAAGTATGTATATGTAATGTATATAGAAATAATGGCAGGGGAAGTAAATGGAAGATAAAGAATTAAATGTTGTTGATCATTTAGATGAATTAAGAAAAAGACTCATTATTACAGTTGCCGCCTTTCTAATCTTTTTTGTAGTGGGTTTTATCTATGTTGAACAGATATATCAATGGTTTGTTAGAGATCTTGATGTAAAACTCATTGTTTTAGGGCCAAGTGATATTATTTGGATCTATTTTATGATTGCTACTGTTATTGCAGTTGCAGGTACGATTCCCGTACTCGCAACGCAAATATGGCTTTTTGTAAAACCTGCTTTAAAACCGATTGAGAAAAAGGTATCACTTTCTTATATTCCGGCACTATTTGTCTTATTTCTTGTCGGGCTTTCTTTTGGCTATTTCGTCATTTTCCCGACAATCATGAATTTTGTTGTCGAGCTTGGCGGAGATATGGTCGCAACGAATTTTACTGCTGAAAAATATTTTCGCTTTATTTTTAATATGACGATTCCTTTCGGTGTGTTATTTGAATTGCCTGTTGTTCTTATGTTTTTAACATCACTGGGAATTATTAACCCATACCAGTTGCAAAAGATCCGCAAATATGCTTATTTTGTCTTGATTTTAACAGCTGTTATTGTATCTCCGCCAGATATTATGTCAGATGTTCTAGTATCCGTTCCATTACTTTTCTTGTATGAAATTAGTGTCAACCTTTCAAAAATTGTCTACAGACGCAAATTGAAAAAAGAAAAAGAATGGGAAGAAAAGTTTAATTCTGAAGATGTAGAAGAACTGGAGAAAAGTGAATGATTAAGGAAACCTTAAAGCCGAGCGGCTTTAAGGTTTTTTATTTCGAAATATAATTAGTATTGCTCTGTAATGTTTACAAATTTGACAAACAAATTCCTTCCTTCTCTATCGAACATTTGCTAGAATTATAACGATATTCAAATATTTCAGTAACAACAGCATAATAGAAGATTCAGTGAATTAAGGTTCTTCGTAACCGAGAAGTGATTACTGAATGATAATGATGGAAAAACAGCGTTGGGGGTGGCGGAATGAAGATGAAACAGACTATGCTTATCGTAGTTATAGTGATGTTCATTTTATCTGCATGTGGACAAGGAATTAAAGATGCGAAAAATTGGCCGGTAAAGGATTTTACCTACACCAATCAAAACGGCAAATCCTTTGGGTTAAAGGATTTAGAAGGAAAAGTATGGGTAGCAAATTTTATTTTTACGAACTGCAATGATGTTTGTCTGCCAATGACTGCAAATATGAAGAAACTGCAGGATTTAGCAGCAGAAGAGGGAATTGAAAATATTGAATTCGTTTCATTTAGTGTGGATCCTGCTGTCGATTCGCCGGAAGTAATGACTGAGTTCGGAAAGCAATTTAATGTGGATTTCAAGAACTGGCATTTTCTCACAGGCTATCAGCAAGAAGAAATCGAAAATTTAGCATTAACAAGCTTTAAAACAATCGTCAAAAAACCTGAGTCCGGAGATCAGGTCCTTCATGGGACGGACTTCTTTTTAATTGACGGTGAAGGTAAGATTATGAAATATTATACAGGATTAGCGGAAATTCCACTGGATGGAATTATTAAAGATATCAAGAGTATTCAATAGGCCTTAAAAGGCCTATTTTTTTGCAATTAGCGGACAAAGGAGGAACTTGTCATGCAAAAACACCATTGGAAACGGCTCTTTTTTTTCCTATTAGGTGTTAATTTAGCAACCCTAATCATATTGCTGATCCTTTTTAATATGCCACTAGAGGACAAAAAAGTACCTGGACACGAAGTACAGACTGTAGACAGCGTATCTTTTGTGATCACAACAGAAAGAAATGATGTGAATAGGCTGATTGACAATTTTATCCGCAAGGAAGCGGGCGGACCTTTTACTTATCATGTTCGTTTAGTAGATGATGAGGTTGTTTTATTTGGGGAACTTCCATTTGCAGGGATGACAATCGATATGAAAATGACATTCGAACCAACGGCACTCGAGAATGGAGATCTGCTGCTGGAGCAAAAGAAATTTTCGATAGGCCGCTTCAATCTGCCTGTACCGCTTCTGTTGCAAATCATTCAGGAAAGCTATCCAATTCCGGATTGGATTACGATTCAGCCAAATCAACAACGTATCCATGTCTCATTGTATAATATGATACTAAAAAGCGGGAGCAGGCTAAAGGTGCAGGAACTTGATTTGAAAAATGATCAGTTTGAATTTCTCTATGAGGTGCCAGTGGAATAAAGCAAATGATTCATTATTTTTTACATTGCAGGTAGTGTAAACTATAATGAGAATACATTTAGAATAATAAGCACAAGTGCATGATGTATGAAAGAAATAATAACTAGGATAATGGTGGAATTGGCAATTACTTTGAATAAAGGAGCATGGATAGGATGACGGAAAAATACGAATTAGCAACCTTTGCCGGAGGATGTTTCTGGTGTATGGTCAAACCATTTGATGAGCAGCCTGGGATTGTTAAGGTAGTATCAGGCTATACAGGTGGAACGAAGGAATATCCTACATATCAAGAGGTCTGTGCTGGGAATACCGGCCATTTTGAAGCAGTACAAATTACATTTGATCCAGCTGTTTATTCTTATGAGAAGCTGCTTGAAGTTTTCTGGCAGCAGATTGACCCAACAGATGAAGGCGGACAGTTCTATGATCGGGGACAGTCCTATCAAACAGCTATTTTTTATTACAATGAGGCACAACGGAAAGCTGCAGAACTGTCAAAGCAGGAACTTGCAACAAGCGGTAGGTTTCAAAAGCCGATTGTAACTGAAATTCTTTCTGCAAGCATCTTTTATGCGGCTGAAGAATATCATCAAGATTACTATAAAAAGAATCCTGCCCATTATGAACGATATCAGATGGGCTCAGGCCGGAAAGGTTTTATCGCGGAGCATTGGGGGTCAAAGATGATCGATAACACAGAATAATGGAACCGAACCGCCGTTTCACAATGAGTATTGGAATGAGTTTCATGAGGGGATCTATGTTGACATCATTTCGGGGGAACCATTATTCAGTTCTAAGGATAAGTTTGATGCCGGCTGTGGCTGGCCAAGTTTTTCAAAGCCGCTAGTGGCCGATGAGATGGTAGAAAAGCAAGATGTTAGTCATTTTATGGTCCGCACTGAGGTAAGAAGCAAAAGTGCCGATTCGCATTTAGGTCATGTCTTCAATGACGGTCCCGAGCCAACAGGACTGCGCTATTGTATTAATTCAGCTTCGATAAAATTTATCCCAAAAGAAAAATTAGAAGAAGAGGGTTACAAGGAATTTCTTAAACTATTTAAGTAAGGGGCAGGGTTTCTTGTCTCTGTTTCAATGCAGATTTCTCGAATCCTTAATAAAACCATGTAAAGTGGTTTTGTGCTTGAAAATAGGCTAATGCACAGTCAGGCCAAGCACCTAGTACATAAAGTGATATGGAAATATGACCTAGTTAAGGAGAGATGAAAAATGTATTACGGACATCAAGGTTTTTGTGATCCATGTCAACCATACGGGTATGGATATCCTGTAGGAGGAGCATATTGCGGTAACAATGGTTTTGCTTTAATTGTTGTGCTGTTCATTCTATTAATCATTATTGGTGCCAGCTGTTACTGTAAATAAGCAAAACGAATAAGATTTGTTTGCATACTGTCCTTTTGGGCAGTTTTTTAATATGCGAAAACAATAATTTTGAAATTGCCAACCATTTATTTTACTTCTATGATCATTTCATTTCCTCCTATTAAGATATAAAATAGAAGGACAGTAATCGGAGGAGGAATGAGATGTTTGCACAAAGATTAAAACCGGGTGATGAAATACGGGTGATAGCTCCATCAGCCAGTATGGCGATTGTCAAAGAAAAGCAACTGGAAATTGCGGAGAACCGAATGAAGCAGCTCGGTTTTCAAGTAACATATGCCAGGAATGTACATAATCATGATGAATTTTACAGCACTTCGATTGAGGATAGAATCCAGGATTTACATGAAGCTTTTCGCGCTCCGAAAGTAAAAGCTATCTTAACGGCTATTGGCGGCTATAATGCCAATCAGTTATTACATAAGATCGACTATGAGATCATTCGGGAAAATCCCAAGATTTTTTGCGGCTATGGAGATACAACGGCGTTAAATCTTGCTATATATCAGAAAACTGGGCTTGTCACGTATTCAGGACCACATTTTTCAACTTTTGGCGTAAAACACGGAATCGAGTATACCATGGAAATGTTTCTCAATGCTGTGACCAATGACGCACCGTATGAAATTTACCCTTCCTCTCATTGGAGTGATGATCCGTGGTATAAGGATCAAGAGGATAGAGAATGGGTTCAGCAGGATGAATATTTAGTGATACAGACTGGAGAGACGGAAGGAAGATTGGTTGGGGGAAATCTCAGTACATTGAATCTGCTTCAGGGCACGAACAATATGCCTTCATTAAAAGATGCGATTCTTTTTATCGAAGAGGATAGTGAATCACATCCGCAGGACTTTGAGAGAAAATTACAATCGCTTCTGCAGCAGTCCGATGCAAAAGATATAAAAGCGATTTTGATCGGCCGCGCTCAAAAGGAGGCAAATATGACGGAACAAGCATTAAGAAAAATCATCGCAACGAAAAGTGAAATTGTCCATCTGCCTATTATAGCCAATGTTAATTTCGGCCACGTACATCCAATGGCAACTCTTCCCATTGGTGCCCGGGCAACGGTTGCTGCGGCGGCAAATGACTGTGAAATTTTTGTCGAACATAAAGAATAGTGTACAGTGCTTTTAATGAAGAAGTGTGAATAAATAAAAAGGTGTAAAGACTCAATCTTTACACTTTTTTATTTCACAAAACAGATAAATTTTCCATTCATATATGAAAGATTTTACTAATATAATCATACAATTTATCAATGACCGTTACACACATGAATTTGTTCTAAACATCAGGAACAGAGGTGAGTGGATGAAAAGGTCAAAACTAATTAAACCGCTGCTGGAAGAACACTATCCTGTAATTGATTATGGAAAAGGAATTTTCTTGTATGATTCCGCCGGGAAAGAATATCTAGATGCCTCTTCCGGTGCTGTTACCGCTAATATTGGCCATGGGGTGCAAGAAATTGCTGCAGCGATGAAAAAACAAGCAGATAAAGTTTCTTTCGTTTACCGTTCGCAATTTACGAGTGAACCGGCAGAAAAGCTCGCTGAAAAACTGGCAGAACTGACCGGGGGGAATTTAAACTGGAGCTTTTTCGTGAACAGTGGTTCGGAAGCAACAGAAACAGCCATGAAAATAGCGATTCAGTATTGGCAAGAAAAAGGGGTGAAAACGAAACATAAAATCGTATCCCGCTGGCTCAGTTATCATGGAATTACCCTCGGTGCCTTATCGATGTCAGGTCATTCAGCAAGAAGGGCGAGATTTGTTCCACTCCTTGAAGATTTCCCTATTATTCATCCTCCTTATTGCTATCGCTGTCCCTATCATGATACCGCCCCCGAATGCGGAATCCTTTGTGCAGAGGAATTAGATACGGCGATAAAAAGAATCGGTGCCGACCATATTGCTGCATTTATTGCTGAACCCATCATTGGTGCTGCAGGAGCAGCCATTACACCTCCACCTGATTACTACAAAAAAATCAAAGAGATATGCGTTAAAAATCAAGTTTTATTTATTGCTGATGAAGTGATGACTGGTTTCGGCCGGACCGGTACCATGCTTGCTTGTGAACACTGGGGGATAGAGCCGGATATTGTCGCACTAGGAAAAGGTATGGGTGCCGGCTATGCACCGATTGCCGCTGCACTTGTCAGCGATCATGTGATGGAGCCTATTTTAAATGGATCGAAAATCGTAATGAGCGGGCATACCTTAAGCGCCAATCCCCAAAGCTGTGCTGTTTCATTGGCTGTTATTGAGTATATGGAAAAAGAGCAGTTGTTTCAAAAGACAACAGAAAAAAGCCTCTATCTTTTTAAACAGCTTAAAAAGATTCAGCAAAAGTTCCCTTTTATTGGTGATATTCGCGGGAAGGGTTTATTAATCGGCATTGAATTTGTCGCAGATAAAAGAAGTAAAAAACCGTTTCCACGCAAAGAAACCGTAACAGCAAAAGCAGTGCAAACTGCTGCACAAAACGGCTTACTGCTCTATCCGGCAGGAGCTGGGGATGACGGAATTAATGGGGATGCTGTAATTATCGCACCTCCGTTGACGATTACGAAAAAAGAAATAGATGAGCTGATCAAGAGACTAACCGCCACACTACAAGACCTCAAAAGAAAGCTTCAACCGGGAGGGATATCAGAGAATGGATAACCCTTTTGGAAAAATTTCAACGATAGAACAAACAATGGATTTTTTTTACAATGGGATGACCTTGATGTTTGGCGGTTTCGGTGGTATCGGAACACCCCCAACAATTATCGATTCGATCATAAAAAAAGATCTGTGTGAATTAACGTTAATCGGGAATGATACCGGCTTTCCGGAAATCGGAATTGGAAAGATTGTATCGAGAGGCCGCGCCAAAAAGTTAATTGTCTCTCATATTGGCTCAAATCCAGTTGCTGGAAAGTTAATGAATGAAGGGAAATTAGAAGTCGAATTCTCTCCGCAAGGCACACTCGTTGAACGAATTCGTGCAGGAGGCATGGGGCTTGCTGCAATCGTAACGGATATCGGAATCGATAACGAAATGGTCACCAGAAATAAAGAAACATGTATGCTAAATGGAAAAAGCTATTTGATTGAAACCGCTTTAATAGCAGATGTGTCAATTATTTATGCGAAAAAGGCAGATGTATTTGGAAATTTAATCTTTGATAAAAGCGCCCGAAATACGAATCCGCTTGTTGCGATGGCGGGAGATGTAACGATTGCTGAAGTGGAAGAGATTGTTCCTCTTGGCGAACTCAATCCGGAAGATATTATTACTCCGGGGGTGTTTGTTGATTATATTGTTCCGTCAGAAGGGGTGAATTGGTCATGGGCATGGGAGTAAAGGAACGAAAGCAAATGGCCAAAAGAGCAGCTGCAGAAATTCGAAGTGGAATGATCGTGAATTTAGGGATTGGGATTCCATCCTTCGTCCCTGATTTTCTTCCAAAGCATATTCACGTGATGTTCCAAGCTGAAAATGGTTTGGTTGGGATGGGTCCAAGTCCAAAGAAAGGGGAGGAAGATGGGAACCTTTGCAATGCGGGTGGACTTCCGGTAACTGTTGTACCAGGCGCATCTTATAGTGATAGCACCCTTTCTTTCGGAATGATACGCCGCGGCCGGGTAGACATGTCAATCCTTGGCGCATTGCAAGTGAGTGAAAAAGGAGATCTAGCGAATTGGATTGTGCCTGGAAAAAAGGTACCTGGCATGGGCGGTGCAATGGAACTGGCACAAAAGGCGAAAAAAGTTATTGTATTAATGAGCCATACGGATAAAAAGGGGAGGGCTAAAATATTGCAAAGCTGCACGCTGCCCCTTACGTCCCAAAGCTGTGTCGATATGATCATCACGGAAATGGCCGTTTTTCAGGTTGAAAAGGAGGGTCTTGTTTTAAGTGAAATAGTAGAGGGGTATACAATAGAAGAAATTAAATGGATAACGGATTGCCCTTTCATTGTTAAAGGGGATCTAACTGTGATATCAAAGTTATAAATATGAGCCTATCTTTTTTAAGAGATCAAGTCGGGGAATTATTTTTCCTCCAAAAAGGGAGGAAGGAGGAGTCCTGGGTGAAAAAAATAGAAGAGGAAATAAACGAATGGCTGAAAAATAATCGCCAAAAAGGGGTGAAATGCCTCCAACTTCTTGTTCAGGAGCGAAGTACGAGGGGGGAAGAAAGCAAGGCCCAGGCGATTATCATTGAGAAACTGCGTGAGCTTGGATTGAAATTGGATATTTGGGAAATAGGCGGAGATGCACTGAAAAAACACCCAAATTATTGCAGTGATCGAGAGAACTACAAAGGAAATCCAAATGTGGTTGGAGTCTTAAAAGGCAGCGGGGGCGGCAGATCCATCATATTAAATGGGCATATCGATGTCGTACCTGAAGGGGATGTAACAAAATGGGAAGATGATCCATTCAGCGGGGTAATTAAAAAGGGACGACTTTATGGAAGAGGAGCAACAGATATGAAGGGTGGGACTGTTTCTCTTCTCCTGGCGCTCGAAGCCATTCGCAGCTGTGGCATCCAATTGAAGGGTGATGTTATTTTTCAAAGTGTTATCGAGGAAGAAAGTGGCGGTGCAGGGACGCTGGCTGCAGTCTTGCGCGGCTATACTGCGGATGGAGCGATTATACCTGAGCCAACCAATATGAAGCTGTTTCCAAAGCAGCAGGGTTCGATGTGGTTTCGAATTAAAGTAAAAGGGAGGGCCGCACACGGAGGAACAAGGTATGAAGGAGTCAGTGCAATTGAAAAAATGATGTCACTTATCCATCAGCTGCAGCGCTTAGAGGAGCGACGAAATAAAATGATTACGGACCCATTGTATGCCTCCATTCCGATTCCGATTCCAATAAATATCGGGAAGTTTTATAGCGGTGAGTGGCCATCATCTGTACCTGATATTGCCGTCATTGAAGGGAGGATGGGAATTGCCCCAGATGAGACGATGGAGGAAGCAGAGAAAGTTTTGGAAACTTTATTAGTGAGTCTTGGTGAAATAGATGATTGGTTCCATGAAAATCCTCCGCAAATTGAATGGTTTGGGGGCAGATGGCTCCCGGGAAACTTGGATGCCGAACAGGAATTAATCCAAATGCTTTCAGATTCCTATCTGCAGGTAATGGGGGAGAAGCCGGTGATTGAAGCATCTCCCTGGGGGACAGATGGAGGAATCCTTTCAAATGTGGGGCAAATACCTGTGATTATTTTTGGACCCGGTGTTACCGCAGTGGCTCATGATACAAATGAATATATCGTGTTAGAGGAAATGATAAAAACTGCGCAAATCATTGCTTTTACTTTAATAAAATGGTGTGGGCTCCATCAGGACAGGGGGGGAAACAAATCGGCGGAATTCAAATAAAAACGGAGATTCCCGGTCCAATGGCGAAACAATTATTAGCGAGAAAACTTAATTCTGTGCCGCGTGGACCATTTAATACGGTGCAAACATTTGCCGTAAAAGGAGAAGGTGCACTCTTAACAGATGTAGACGGAAATACCTTTATTGATTTTGCAGGGGCTATCGGGACCTTGAATATCGGCCATAGCCATCCAAAAGTGACCGCTGCGCTACAGGCGCAATTAAATAACTATTTACACCCTTGCTTTCATGTGATGATGTATGAGCCGTATATTAAACTAGCAGAAGTATTAAATGATCTGGCACCCGGTGTGACGAATAAGAAAACCATTTTTCTTTCAAGCGGTGCAGAGGCGGTAGAGAATGCAGTAAAAATTGCCAGGAAATATACTGGACGGAAAGGAATTATTTCCTTTGAAAGGGGTTTCCATGGGCGGACCTTTATGTCAATGTCTCTAACTAGTAAGGTAAAGCCTTATAAATATGAATTCGGTCCTTTTGCGCCTGAAACGTATAAATGGCCGTATCCTTACTATTATCGTTCATCGTTATCCCCTGTGGAATTAGATGCGATGTTAGTGAAGCAATTCGAAACCTTCTTTTTAAGTGAGGTACCACCTGAAGAAATTGCAGCTGTTATTCTCGAACCGGTTCAAGGAGAGGGTGGCTTTGTCATTCCTTCTAAGAATTTTGTTCAGCAAGTAAAAGGGATCTGTGAAAAGAATGGCATTCTCTTTATAGCTGATGAAATTCAAACCGGCTTCGGACGGACGGGGAAAATGTTTGCCATCGAGCACTATGATGTGGTGCCAGATTTGATCACCATGTCTAAATCACTTGGAGCCGGTATCCCGATTAGTGCTGTTACGGGAAGGGCGGAAATTATGGATGCCCCAAATCCGGGAGAAATAGGCGGGACCTATGGCGGCAGCCCGCTCGGATGCGTCGCAGCACTTGCTGTCATTCAAGTGATGAAGGAAGAAAAATTACTGGAGAAGGCGGTAAAGATTGGTAGTAAGTTCAAAGCTCGCTTTGAACGGCTGCAAAGAACATGCGACAGGATTGGCGAAATCAGGCATTTAGGTGCGATGTGTGCCTTAGAATTTATTAAAAATAAAGAGACAAAAGAGCCAGATAAAGAATTAACAGCGCAGATTATCACGAAAGCTCATCAAAAGGGGCTCATTATTATGAGTGCGGGATTATATGGGAATATCATTCGCCTATTAACTCCGTTAGTCATTAAAGATGAACATTTAGAAGAAGGTTTTACCATTTTAGAAGAGATCATTTTAGACTGCTGCAAAGAAAAGAAATAAAAGATAAAAATAAATAAAGTGATAGCAAACAGCAATCCTAATTACAACTTGTAGGTTGTATTGATTTCCAGAGACTGACTCACTTCACAAAGTGTCGGTCTTTTTTTGTAGGAAGGGATGATAGAAGGTGAAACAACAAGTGGCATACAGTCAAAGAATAGCAAACGATGATTTTATTATGGAGATATACGTCGATCCCTTTAATAAACGAATAAGAGTAGATGATTATCGTGGAAATGTCTTGAAAATGATAGAAAAAGCAGAAGAGTTAGTTTCAGTCCTTCAAGTGGAAAAATTAATTGTGCTTGGACGTAAAGAGGATTTTACTTCTTTTTTAGAAAACGGATTTCTTTCTGAAGCAGTTGTAGAACGTTTTTTTCGCGGCTCGGACGCATATTATTTCACAAAATATTTTTCAGAAAAGCGAATGCAGAGTAGGCAATGGATGAAGGAAGATACCATTTTAAAGAATGTAGGCGCATTAACGAGAAACCCTGTCACCATCACTGTACCGGAAGAATATAATCTAATAAAAATCAATAAGGCAGATGCGGAAAATTTGGCAAAGTTATACAAAAAGATTTTTCAAATTTACCCCGTACCACTGCATGAGCCGGAATATATCCGAAAAACAATGGAACACGGAACCATTTATTATGCCTATCTTTTGCATGGGACGATTGTCAGCGCTGCTTCTGCGGAAGTAAATGACTTATATTTTAATGCAGAACTGACGGACTGTGCAACGTTATCAGAACATCGGAAGTTTGGTTTAATGAAAAAACTATTAATGAAATTAGAAGCAGACTTGGTTAAACAAGGAATATTTTGTGCATATTCCATTGCGAGAGCACGGTCGTTTGGTATGAATGCGGTCCTTCAGCAGCTCGGGTTTCGATATCGTGGCAGATTGTTGAATAACTGTTATATTTCTCAAGAATTAGAAAATATGAATATGTGGGTAAAGGAGCTTTCATAATGCTTGAGTTATTACAAAAGGAGGAAATTCCGTGAAATCGTTTCTATATCAACCTGACCGCCATTGGCAGGAGATCGAGCTATGGAAAAACGTGACAGAAACTCAATGGAATGATTGGCTTTGGCAGCTGACCAATACTATTCGCACATTAGATGATTTAAAAAAAGTCATTCATTTAACGCCTGAGGAAGAAGAAGGCGTTCGTATTTCCACAAAAACCATTCCTTTAAATATTACTCCCTATTATGCCTCATTAATGAACCCGGAAAATCCGAATTGTCCAATTAGAATGCAGTCTGTACCAGTTGGCAGCGAACTAAATAAAACGAAATATGACTTGGAGGACCCCCTTTATGAGGATGAAGATTCGCCTGTACCCGGCTTGACTCATCGTTATCCCGACAGAGTTCTTTTTCTTGTCACCAATCAATGTTCGATGTATTGCCGCTATTGTACAAGACGCCGTTTTTCCGGACAAATCGGGATGGGAGTTCCAAAAAAACAACTGGATGCCGCGATTAACTATATTCGATCAACACCTGCAATACGCGATGTTTTGATTTCCGGAGGTGACGGGCTTCTAATTAATGACCAAATTTTAGAATATATTTTAAGAAACCTTCGTGCCATTGACCATGTAGAAATCATCCGTATCGGTACAAGGGCTCCGGTTGTTTTCCCGCAAAGAATAACAAAAGATCTTTGTACTATTTTAAAAAAATATCACCCAGTCTGGTTAAATACCCATTTTAATACTTCCATTGAAATTACAGGGGATTCAAAAAGAGCTTGTGAAATGCTTGTAGATGCCGGTGTACCGGTGGGGAACTAGTCTGTCATTTTAGCTGGTATCAACGATAGTGTTCCGATCATGAAGAAACTAATGCATGATCTTGTGAAAATTCGGGTGAGACCATATTACATTTATCAATGTGATTTATCTGAGGGGATTAGCCATTTCCGGGCACCGGTTGCTAAAGGGTTGGAAATAATTGAAGGTTTGCGCGGCCACACCAGCGGGTATGCGGTACCTACATTTGTTGTCGATAGTCCTGGAGGGGGTGGGAAAATTGCCCTTCAGCCCAATTATTTAATTTCACAAAGTGCTGAAAAGGTCGTGCTACGCAACTTTGAAGGGGTGATTACATCCTATCCGGAACCGAAGAATTATGTACCTGGAAGAGCAGAAGAATATTTTAAAACCATTTATCCAGACTTAGATGAAATGCGTTCTGTCGCTGGGATTGCATCTTTAATGAGTGACAAGGAGTTTAATATTGTCCCGAAAGATTTAGCGCGATTAAACCGCCGTGAAACATATCAGCAAAATCCCAGTCACCA
>CALGSR010000502.1 GCA_937902115.1 uncultured Bacillus sp.
TTCATCCCCCACTTGTAGAAGTGGAGGACTTCTGCTGAATGAAGTTAAATCAGGTTAGTTTTGTAAATTCAAGACTAGTATCCGGCCTCGCCGAAAAAGACGTTACAGGAAGCTTTATAATCTACTCACTTTTTTCCATACGACATCGGCAAGCGCCTCGATGAACAGCGGTTGTATATTGGGCATTTCAGGGCGGTAATAGGAAGCCCTGATTTCCTTTGTTACTTCTCTGCATTCATAATCGTTGTCGTAAAGAACCTCTAAATGATCAGATACAAAGCCTACCGGAACATAAACAAAAGTTCTATAACCATCTTTTTCATATAATTCACGAGTTAAATCCTTTACATCCGGTCCAAGCCAAGGCTCAGGAGTTCTGCCGGCACTTTGCCATCCTACAGTGTAATGGGCTATAGCGGCCTTTTCGGCAATTAATTCAGCTGTCTTACTGACTTGCTCTGGATAGGGATCGTTGATCTCAGTAATTCGCTGCGGCAGGCTGTGAGCTGAAAAAATGACAATCGCCTTATTTTTTTCTTCTTCCGGCATTTTCCTGAACGTTTCCTTAATTTGTTCAGTCCAATATTGAATAAACTTTGGCTCATTATACCAACTTTCGACACTCACAATAGACGGCCCGCCTAATTTTTTCGCTTCATCATTTGCCCGTCCATTATAAGATTGAATGCTGAAGGTAGAAAAATGAGGCGCCAAAACAACACTAACCGCCTCTTCAATGCCGTCCTCATGCATTTGTTTTACAGCATCTTCAATGAACGGTTCAATATGCTTTAACCCAAGGTAGAAATGAAATTCAGCTTCATCCTGAATCTCATTCAACCTTTCTTCAAGTTTTTTTGCCTGCGCTTTTGTAATTTTAGCAAGCGGTGAAATCCCGCCAATCGCTTCATAGCGGGCAGCCAAGCCTTTTATCATTTCCGGTGCTGGCTTTCTGCCCCGCCTAATATGTGTATAATAACGTTCAATATCGCTTTCCTGATAAGGTGTTCCATAGGCCATCACGAGTAAGCCTATCTTTCTTTTCGTCAAACATCATCCATCCCTTCGCTGTGGCAATCTTTTCATGATGTTAGTTATAGCCATCAAGACAATCATTTAAAATGATATAAAGATGATCTATTATTTAGCGAGCTTTGCAGCGGAGTATTCATGAACAAAGCTTGTCAATCTCTTTAAAGTTTCCGGATTCACCTGTGGGAATACCCCATGTCCTAGGTTAAAGATATGTCCAGGCTGTTCTATCCCTTGATCGAGAATAGCTTTCGCTTTTTCTTCAATGACATTCCACGGTGCTAAAAGAAGTGCAGGGTCCAAATTTCCCTGAACAGTTTTATTTACCCCTAGACGTCTTGCCTCACGAATTGGAAGACGCCAATCAAGACCAACGACATCGATTGGAAGATCATTCCATTCGAGTGCCAAATGGCTTGCCCCGACACCAAACATGATTAATGGAACATTTTCTTCCCTTAAAGCAGTAAAAATCCGATTCATAATAGGTTTAATATAGTAGCGGTAATCCTCAACATTTAATGCACCTACCCAAGAATCAAAAATTTGGATCGCTTTCGCTCCCGCTTTAATTTGTGATTTCACATAGACAATCGTCACTTCAGCGAGCTTGTCCATTAAAGCAAACCAAGCTGCAGGCTCTGAATGCATAAAAGCCTTTGTTTTTATGTAGTTTTTTGAAGGACCGCCTTCAATCATATAGCTTGCAAGCGTAAAAGGTGCACCTGAAAAACCAATCAACGGAACAGAAAGCTGTTCTTCAGTCAATATCTTGATCGTCTCCAGAACATACGGTACATCTTCCTCCGGATTAATTCCGCCGAGCTTTTCAACATCTGCGAGTGACGTAATCGGGTTGGAGATAACGGGACCTATTCCGCTTTTAATATCTACATCCACTCCCATTGCGGGAAGCGGTGTCATAATATCTTTATAAAGAATCGCCGCATCTATCCCATAGTTTTCTACCGGAAGTCTTGTTACATAGGCACAAAGTTCAGGTTGATGCGTAATTTCAAATAATGAATATTTCTCCTTAATTTTACGGTACTCCGGCTGCGATCGACCTGCTTGTCTCATATACCAAACCGGTGTGTGATCCGTTTTTTCACCTCTTGCCGCTTTTAAAAAAGTGTCATTTGTAATTTTTGTCATTGATCGTATCCCCCTAAAGACATGGTCATTTCTTTTCCATATATAAATAAAAAGAATCTTCATGGTATAGATTTCACTATTTACCATCATACCTTTTTTCTACTATCTTTGTATAGCTTACCCACCAATTATTCAATAAATTGCCTTTATTACACATAAGGGCAAATGTGCAGCAGAATTGGAATTCTCCATGTTGGAGTATGTATAATGAAGGAAAGGGAGGAGGAAAATCATGAAATTATATATTGCTATGGGGACATACGAATTTTTGAAAAAGTTGAAGGACGCTCATCCGGAACAGATCCTTCTTTTTTTACAGAATGATAATACCTGTCTCTTGCTCCATGAAACAGAAGGAAACTCACTTTTCAAAAGCCCATTAAAATATGAGGTAATGGACGGCAGGGGAAATCTCACTTTCAAGCAAGGCACTGCTGTGCTGCACTATGTTCCTGTAACCGATGAAGGTCGTCCCATTTTTGAATATCGCTTTAAAGCATTTTCCAATCAAATGGAAAGAGTCCCGGGATTTGAGACAGCCCGTGTTCTCCGCCCACAGACTTCTGATACTTATGTCATTTTGACTCTTTGGAAAAAAGCTGCCGACTTTAAGAGATGGCAAACCTCAGACATATTTAATGAGATGTTTTCAACCAATATAACAAAAACAAAACATGACAAAAAGCTGCCGCAAATTTTCCCCCGTCCTGGCTATATAACAATATACTCAATAGAAAAAGAATGAGATTCAGGTGCCTGCACTAAAGAATTTGTATCCCGTATTTCTGCAGGCACCAACAACTTGTAACACCGTGATTAGTTTTTAGCAAACCTGCATGGAGCCATTCATAAATCATGACCCAAACAAAAGTCCATACAATCCCAAGGCTATAGCCGCCCAGTACATCGGTTAAATAATGGGCTTGAACGGCAATCCGGCTTACCCCGATCAACAGGATGACAAATACCGCCATACTTCCAAGCCACCATTTACTTCTGTTTGATTGTACATGCTTCATAATAAAGTAAGCGATTAGCATATACAAAACAAGCCCTACCATTGCATGACCGCTCGGAAAACTAAAAGTTTCTGCTATTGCACCTATTGCTGGCCGCTCACGCGCAACAAGTTCTTTTATCCATTTACTTACTTCATTGCCAAGAGCAACGGCCAAGACCAATACAGCGATTCCCAGAAAATCACGTTTTTTGATCGCAAACCAGATAATCATTAACAAAACAAAAATTCCAATGAAGGCTTTATCGCCAAGTTCCGCTAACACATTGAAAAATGAGTAGGATGATTTCGGGACTATCCGGGAAGCCCATTCGGATGCAGCTCGATCGAGAAGTAATGGTTCCTTCCCCCCTGCCATTACAATGAAGAATAGCGATAGAAGAATGGCAACCCCCAAAACAATATATGTATTTTTTGACCTTTTCATTTCCCCCAGCCTTCCTTGAAAAATCATTCATCTGTCAAAAACAGACAGGGAAAATTATACTATAAATCTATTAATTTTGGCAAAATTGCCAACTACATATATCTGACAAAGAAGAGCCCGACTCGCGATATGACGCGGAAGCCGGACTCCTATTAACTGTCTGCATTCCCGTCGAAACGGCGTAGCCGGTAGCAATTTCTTGCTGTTTCTCCTAACTGATCGAGTAAATTATAATTAGCCAGTGCGCCAACAACTGCACCTATTCCCGGAACAAGCTGCAGCAGCTTCACAAAATCAATATGATCACGGTATTCCTGCTGAAACTCGCGCCAATCTAAATCAATCAATAAAGCTTTACGCTCTTCCCAATTCTCAATCAGCTCGAGCGTTTCTTTTCTAACTTCCGGGCTGGAAAAAGCTAGCTGAAATACCTGAAGAATAAAAATCCGCTCCTCATAGTTTCTCGTATCGTAGCCATAAACAGCTGCCGCTTCGAATAAAAATTTCATCTTTATCGATAATAGAAGCGGAAAGTCTGCCAGTCCTACCAGAAGACCGGCAGCCCCTGTTCCTGCTCCTTCAACCACAGCCGTTCGTCTATAAACTGATAATTTCTCATCAAGCAGCCGGTCCCGCTCCTCAAGCGTTAAATCCACAGCATAATTTTTCCTTGTTGTCATTTCCGAACCGGTTAATGTCATTTTCACAAAGTTCTTAATCCCATCCGTAATGATCTCGTGTGCTTTATCCGGAATCTTTTCATTAATTTTCAACTGTGCCTGCTTCGTCAACCGCTGAACCATTTTCGGCTTTTTGCATATTTTCCGTTTCCATACCAACACTTCATCAAAGATCTGAGTTTCATATTGATTCATCCGTTTCCACTCCTTCTATTATGAACATACGCGACCGACAGAGTTTGGGCTTCAATTAATCGTCAGCTGTTTAACTTTTTTCGACTGTATACCGAAACAAAATAGAAAGTGAAAATGATTCCCACAATTAGACTAATGACAGCCGTAACAATCTGTCCGCCTGCAAGCACTGCAATCGATAAAATAACCGTCTGTATCCATAACACCGAACCCAGAAGTGAAAGAAAGCTGCTCTCTTTATCTTTTGTGCTCACCGGATATAATTCCAACAGAGAATGATATTGATGATGTTTCCATAATGGAAGCAGCTGGAAACCTGTTAAATAGAGAAATAAAACCACCATGACAACCTGTCCGACTCCAAAGGTAAGAAAAACAATGGCACCCGCTCCAATAATAGTAAGGCGCACAAGCAGACCGAAATAATCCCCGGAACGTAAAAATGTTCGCGCTAAAAGATAGGTAAATGTTTTGTCCTGTTGAAAAGGAATTTTAGCCAGCAGAAAATCAAGCCATGCCCTTCGCTTTACTGAATCCTTGAGCATCGGAACATCCGTAAATAAATTAGCAAGTCGGTAAAAGGATGTCATTCTTTTTTCGTCCTGCCTAATGAGAAATTCCCATTTCAATCCTTTTCCTTTTGTCTGCCCCTTATAGTACATAGACAGGCCCAATAAAATGATAAATGGCACCATCGTAAAATAAATGGCCGCATTAGAAAAAAGCAAATAGAGAAAAACAAGGTTTACACAAAAACGAACGAATGAATCCGTATTAAGGACCGCTGCCTCTTGATAATATTGGACATACCAGCGAACTATAAGATTCACATATTTAACGACAATCACACAAGCTAAAAAATAGAAAAAACTTTTAAAATTCCCGTTATTAACCGCAGCATAAAGCGGCATTAACACCGCTAAACCGATTACCAGCAAATAAATCTGCATCGTAAAGCTGATTAGGAGCGATTTTTTAAAGTAACCGCTTAAGGATGTTTCTAATGGAATAAGAAATATTCTGTCTGCCTCTGCCATAAAGGTGAAAATTGGGCTGTAAGTTAATAATAATGCTATCGCAACAGCCATGATAGCAGCAGAAGGAAAGTTATCCGGGATAAATTTCAGCCATTCCTGATAGTAATAAGCAGCCGAACCAAGCAAAAACACTAAGACAATGACGAGATGACCATTAAAAATGTAGCGAAGGTAACGGGACAATTCCTTTCCTGTCCGGCTGAAACGCTCCTTCCAGAGCAATTTTTCATCAAACATAATCTTCTTCCTTCGTCAGTTCAATATACAGGTCATCAAGCGTCGCTCCCGGCATCGCGAACTCTTTGCGCAGTTCATCGAGTGTTCCTTGTGCCCGGACTTTTCCTTCATGTAAAATCACAAAGCGATCACAGTAGCGTTCAGCCGTTGATAAAATATGGGTTGACATAAGAATCCCGGCGCCATTTCCCTTCATTTTCTTCATTAAATCGAGAAATGATTGAATCCCTAACGGATCAAGACCGACAAATGGTTCATCTACAATATAGAGATGGCTGGATAAGAAAGGCACACATGATCATCACCTTTTGCTTCATTCCCTTGGAAAAGTGAGCAGGAAACCATTTTAGTCTTTTTTCCATGCGAAATTCATGCAGCAAATCAGCGATTCTTTCCTTATAAACAGATTCCTTTAGGCCATAAGCCATCGCCGTCAGCCTTAAATGCTCATCCAATGTTAATTCTTCATAAAGTACAGGAGTTTCAGGTACAAAGGTAAATTGTTTCCGATACCCCTCTCGATCCTTGTCAATCGTTTTTCCATTAATGGTAATCTCACCTTTATGCGGCTCCATTAAACCGATAATATGTTTTATCGTTGTACTTTTTCCGGCACCATTTAAACCGATTAAGCCGACAAGCTCTCCCTCATTCACTTGAAAAGAAACATCCTTTAAAACAGGATTCCTCGTATATCCGCCTGTAACGTTTTTTATTTGCAACAGTGACATGCATCCATTTCCTTCCTTCATATGTTAATCTTATTGTAAGAAATAGCTTTACCTCTTGTCTAGTTTAGAGCTAATCATGATCTTAAAAAAACTTTAATAAAGTTTTTAAAAAAATTTAATAAACAGGTATATAAATTTCATAAAGCGGACATTCTAATTAGCGTAGGGGACAACAAATGATGATTCTTCATCAAACAACTGAAATGAGGTGTCTGTTAAAGACAAGTCATGGAAGTAACCCATATGCTTAACAACGATTCTATAAGGGGATGGTTGTAATGCACGACCTTAATGATCTCACACACCAATCGTTTCAAAACCCATTTTGAAAATGAGGTGTTTATCAAAGATAACGTAACCCGATTTTCCTAAAGGTGTAAAAACTTAAAAGAAATAGGGGATGGTTAGCTTGAACAAAGGATCAGTTTCTAAATAAACACAAACATTTTTTATTAAAACAAAAAATGAGGTGTTTACGGCAGAAAATAACCTGTAATAGAACGTAAGTATATGAAACATTCCCCTACGAGAAGGGCGGGATTCTATGCGAATCCTGCTCTTTTTTATTTGGCTGTGTTAAAGGTTCATCTTATGTTACAATACATAGAAATTACACTATTTGGAAAGGGATGAAGTAAATGAGCGATTGCATTTTTTGTAAAATTGTCGAAGGCAAAATTCCATCTGCTAAAGTTTTTGAAAATGAACATGTCTTTGCTTTTCTTGACATTAGTCAAGTAACGAAAGGACATACGCTAGTCATTCCAAAGGTACATAAAGAAAACCTCTTTGAACTGACTCCAGAGCTGGCAAAAAATATCTTTGAAGCTGTTCCTGACATTGCCAATGCTTTAAAAGCGGTTTATAACCCGATTGGTTTGAATATGGTGAATAATAACGGCGAAGCAGCGGGACAAACTGTATTCCACTATCACGTCCACCTCATCCCCCGCTATGGAAAAGGTGACGGATTTGGTGCCGTATGGAAAAACAATCAGAATGACTATAAATTTGAAGAACTGCAAAACATGGCAGCTGAAATCAAGGAAAAACTTTAAAATTCTCCCTTTTGGAGAATTTTTTTCTTGAATCAGGAAAAAATTCCGATTATTTCTGTACTTTTCGACATTTTCTGATACTATTATGTTTAAAATAAGTAATGTATTTATCCCACAACGTTGTGAACAAATGAACATGGGGGATAAATTTTAAATTAGGGAGGAACGAATAAGATGAATCGTGCATTTAATTTCAACGCTGGTCCTGCAGCTCTTCCAGAATGGGCTTTGCAAGAAGCGCAAAAAGAGTTGTTAAATTTCAGAAACACAGGCATGTCCGTAATGGAACTAAGCCACCGCAGCAAAGATTATGAAGCTGTACATAATGAAGCAAAATCATTATTAACTTCACTACTTTCTATTCCAGAGGATTATGAAATTCTCTTCTTGCAAGGCGGTGCAAGCTTGCAATTTTCAATGATTCCAATGAACTTAGTTCAAGAAGGACAAACAGCATACTATGCTCTAACTGGGTCATGGTCTGAAAAAGCACTGAAAGAAGCACAAAAACTTTGCAAAACTGAAGTTGCTGTTTCAAGTAAAGAAAATAGCTATAAAAATATTCCTGCACTTGATGGGGCTTCTATTCCAAGTGATGCAGCATACCTTCATATTACAAGCAATAACACCATTTATGGTACTCAATGGCAGCAATTCCCAACAGGTTTAAATGTACCTCTTATTGCTGATATGTCTTCTGATATTCTTTGCAAACCATTAAATATTGAACAATTTGACTTGATTTATGCCGGCGCGCAAAAAAACCTCGGACCTTCAGGTGTAACAGTTGTAATCATCAAGAAAGATTTATTAAGCCGTGCAAGCGACAGCCTGCCAACCATGCTGAATTATAATACACATGCGAAAAACAATTCACTTTATAATACACCGCCAACATTTGGGATTTACTTATTATCCCTTGTACTAAAATGGGTAACAAACGAAGGCGGTCTTGAAGCGTTAGCAAAAAGAAATAACGAAAAAGCGGCTCTCTTGTATAACGAAATCGATAACAGTGAAGGATTCTATAACGGCCATGCAGAATTGGACAGCCGTTCAAATATGAATGTTACCTTTACATTAAATTCTGAAGATGCAACGAAAGCTTTCTTAGCACAAGCAAAAGAAGCTGGCTTTGTCGGCTTAAACGGCCACCGTTCTGTTGGAGGATGCCGTGCATCAATCTATAATGCAGTGCCATTTGAAAATGTTGAGCGTCTGGCTCAATTTATGAATGAATTCAGAAAAAGTTATTAACACCGGAATCAGTATCATGATATAATAATAACAATACTCGCCGCAGGCAACGAGTGCACTGCGGGAGTAGCAAAAATAGACTAGCATAAGCCTGAGGAGAGATGAGAAATGAATACGAAAAAACTTGTTGTCCTAGCCCTTCTTGTTGGAATGGGTGCTGTACTGCACACGGTTGTACCTGGATTTTTTCTTGGCATGAAACCGGATATGATGTTAACAATGATGTTCCTTGGAATTATTTTATTTCCTGACAGGAAAAGCGTTCTGCTTCTAGGATTGGCCACTGGAATCATTTCAGCATTAACGACTTCATTCCCTGCCGGCCAGATTCCGAATATCATCGATAAATTTGTCACATCATTCGTGTTTTTTGCTTTGTTCCTTGCATTCAACAAATACAGTAAATCGATCATTTCAGTAGCAATTCTGACTGTAATTGGCACCATTATTTCCGGAACCGTATTTTTAGGCTCAGCCTTTTTAATTGCGGAATTACCCGGTCCATTTGCAGCATTATTCGCTTCCGTTGTATTGCCTGCAGCAGCAGTAAATACAATTGTTATGGTTATTTTGTATCCGGTAGCAGTATCTATTTTACAACGCACAAAGCTTATCGGGCAAAAACAGCAAACAATTAGTCAATAAGTTGGATTAGGCATATTTTTTGTGCCGTCCACATGAAACCCGTCTTATGACGGGTTTTTTCTTATTACTTTATTAGGGTTTTACTACATATCGTTTTATTAATATAAGGTTTGGAAAAGGCGCGAAACTGCAAATAAAACATACAATAAAAGAATAAAACGAGCAAAAATAACAGAGTTTAATCATTCAATCCGTTGTATCCCTTTACATAACAGCATTACTAAAAATCACCACTCTAATGTGAAAATTTCAATAAATCTGAATGACAATAGCCAAAAGTCCCTTTCATTCTCCTTCAAATAGAGTTATTATTTTTATTAGAATAATATTTCTCGTTTTGGAAGGATAATATTCTTTTTTGCAGAAAGATATATATGGGGACAAATTCTTTTCGGAGGTGACCTTATTGAATAAAAAACACTTTTTACTAGGCTTTTTTGTCGGAGGGGCAACATTAACTGCTTGTACATTGCTTACAGCACCAGCTTCGGGAAGGGAAACAAGACAGGTCATTAGTGATCAGACAAAAGAATGGCTTAACTACTTATCTGAGCTAAAAGAAAGCCTTCAGGATTTAAATGAATCCATCAAAACAGCAACGCTTGAAAGTACAGAAAACATAAAAAGCTTCATCTCTGATTTAACAATAGCAATATCCGATTGGAAAAAGAAGATTGAACCACTTCAAGAAGAGTTAATAAAGGAATTAGCGGAGATTGAATTAAGCATTAAGACTCTTGAATCTCAGATTAAAAGGCACAAACACACAACCTCTGAAGATTCGACAGAATAAGCTAGGCTAAAAATCTGATAAAACAGACAAATTAAACCTTATAAACAAAAATTTTATAACATTTGAACTGTTTAGAAAATATTCTTTCCAAAAAAGCAGGATTTTTTCCACGAAAGAGGAAATAAATATACTATGAAAATAGTGAAAACTTTTTTGTGAAATTACTAACGTGTAAAGGAAGGTATAATATCGGGACGTTTAGAAATTTTTAGACTTTATTAATTTTTATTTTATTGGCATAATGAAATTACAGTTTTAATAAAAAGGGTGAG
>CALGSR010000503.1 GCA_937902115.1 uncultured Bacillus sp.
AAAAGAACATTTTATACGTGCCACATTGGAATCCCTCGCCTATCAGACGAAAGATGTACTCACTTCAATGGAAGCTGATTCCGAGCTCTCACTAAAAGCCCTGCGTGTCGATGGTGGAGCAGTTGCTAATGATTTCTTAATGCAATTTCAAAGTGATTTGTTAAATGTTCCGGTAGAACGCCCTGGCATTCTCGAAACAACCGCTTTAGGAGCTGCCTATTTAGCCGGGCTGGCTGTCGGTTATTGGGAGAGCCAGGAAGAAATTGCACTGCAGTGGAATATTGAAACTTCATTTATTCCTCATATGAATGAAACGGAGCGAACAAATCTTTATTCGGGATGGAAAAAAGCAGTTCATGCCGCAATGGTTTTTAAATAATCCGCTTATCGAGGGAGATGGCAATACTGCCCCCCCTCTTCCCCTTCATTAAGCTTCACTGTTTGGCTGTACTGCATCGAGCAGCTGCGTTTCAAGTTCTTGTAAATAATTCACCTTTTCTTCTTCTGTCCACTTCAACTTATCAGTCATGTACTCAAGCACAGGTAGTTTCCATTTGTACACCCATGCAATATCGAAAAGCAAGGCACCTGTTCGACGGATAAAAAAATCAACAGGCTTCATCGTCATTTCCTCAAACATTCCATAGACTAACTCAGCATACACTTCCAACGGCAATGAATATTCGTTTTTCGGATCATAATTTTCTGCAATCTGAAAAAGCCTATCAATATTGGAGCCATAGCGGTTTACAAGTTTTTCATACTGCTCATTCGTAAATCCAACTTCTAATGCCTTTTTCCGGTTATTTTCAATAAAAGAGTCCAACACATTGGAACCGCCAAAATGCCCGCCTGAAATGGGAATTCTTCGTGTCTGACAAGCGATAAAATCGTTACATCCCTCATTTGATAGTGAACGGACAGTACGATTCACCACATTTTCAGCCATTTTGCGGTATCCGGTTAATTTCCCACCGGCAATAGTAATTAGGCCCGTTTTTGACTCCCAAATTTCATCTTTACGGGAAATTTCGGAAGGATTCTTCCCTTCCTCATAAATAAGAGGGCGTACGCCTGCCCAGCTTGATTCAACGTCATCCCCTGTTATTTCCACAGAAGGAAACATATAATGAATCGCATCTATAATATAATTTCGATCTTGTTCTGTCATTTTAGGGTTTATCGGGTCTTGCTCATAGAAGGTATCAGTTGTTCCCACATACGTTTTCCCATCCCTTGGAATTGCAAACACCATTCGTCCATCCTCTGTATCAAAATATACAGCCTGTTTTAAAGGGAATTTGACATAATCGAATACTAAATGAGCCCCCTTCGTCAGACGCATTTTTTTTCCTTCTAATGAGCGATCATGCTTGCGTATCATATCAACCCATGGTCCTGTAGCATTAATTATTTTTTTTGCATAAATATCGTAGCTCTTACCTGTCAGACGATCTAGTACCTTGATTCCTACTGCTTGCTCCTGCTGATAAAGCAATTCGGTCACTTTCGCATAATTAACCGCCATCGCTCCACGTGCAGCTGCTTCTTTCATAACTTCTATCGTTAACCGGGCATCGTCGGTAACATATTCCACATAATATCCTGATCCGATTAATCCGTCTTTTTTGAGAAGAGGCTCGACTTCTATCGTATCGCTCTTCGTCAGCATCGATTTTCGTTCCACTTTATCGACACCTGCTAATAAATCATAGAGTGAAAGGCCGATGGAAGCAGCCAGCCTGCCATATGTTCCACCTTGATAGATAGGAAGAAGCATTCGTACCGGTTTGGTCACATGCGGGCCGTTTTCATAAACAACTGCCCGTTCCCGTCCTGCCTCTGCTACCAGCTTTAGTTCGAATTGTTTCAAGTATCTAAGGCCCCCATGTATAAGTTTTGTGGAACGACTGGAGGTACCCCCAGCAAAATCCTGCATCTCAACCAACGCTGTCTTCATACCTCTTGTAACAGCATCTAACGCAATTCCACACCCCGTTATTCCACCGCCAATGATTAGTATATCAAACTCTATTGCCGTCATTGCGTGTAGAGTATTTTGTCTTTCTAGGGAGGAAAATCTTCTTCTTTCCATTATTCCTTACCTCCTTTAAAAGAAAAAAAGAGAGTTATCAATCACAATGGTGCCTCTTCCACTGTATTGATGAACCTCTCCTGTTTAGAATAAAAATATGCTCAGTTTATTAATAATGTTCCTAGCTTTAGTAAACTGTCATTTTAACATTAATATGTTAACGAACCGGCAATAATTAAACCGATGGAAACAGATAAAAATAATAAAAACAGCCCTACCGCCTGATTATCTTCATCTATTGCTTTTGTAATATTGAATTTTGGTGTCATCCACTCAGCTAAATAAAAGACAATAATTTGAATAATAATTGCCACACTGCCCCAAAGCACCATATCTACTAAATTAATGGAGTTAGCAATACTTGAGTAAAGAACAATCGCCAAGCCTAAAATTCGTCCGCCAAATGCATAAACCGCTGCCTTATTTCCATTTTTGATAAGTTCAAATTCCTTATTTTTTGTTGTTACCTCAAATAATATAATTCCAATCAATAATAATAACAAAGCCACACCAATATAAGATAATGTGGCAGTAAATATCTCGATAAAGTTCATGCCCCTTCTTCCTCTCTACACCATATTATCCTTATTTAACACCAAGCGGTAGGAAATAAGCGTTATTATCTGTAATTTGATTTCCGGCACGGATTCCAATTCCGCTCGCTTTTCCGTTGATCAAAAAGCTGCCAATTAGAAGCTTTGCCTCCTGCAGCCCTCTTGTCGTTTTGATCTGATATGCTGGCAGTTCAACATATTGCTGAAAAACTGACGCTGAACTCCGATAGGTTTTATGGGCATCCTCCATAATTTTTTTCCGCCCTTGAAAAATCTCAACTGTATCTCCTTCCCTGCCGAAACAAGGCTTTTTCACATACTGAATACCACTTTTAATAAAGGTATCCTCCTCTAAGTATGTAGGTAAAAAATACCGCTTGATCCAGTTCTGCTCCTCATCTGAAAAAAAAGGATGATTTAGCTCCATTAACCCCCAGATAACCGCCTGAACGGCCTTCGATTGCAGAAGAAAGGCTGAAATAGGATTAATCATAGCTAATTTACCTGTTGTCACCAACTCTAATAGTTGAATTCCAACTGATTCCTTCGTCACGGGATCCTGATCGGCAATAAGATGTTCTAAAGGGTAAGTAGGCCGGCAAAGAATATCGATCTTTCGTCCTTCTTCATCATATAACCCCTCATTTTCGATGATTTGTAATTTATGTAATGGAACATATCGCGCAGGGAATCCTGCCAATTCCATTAGATAACAGGTTGTCCCACGATC
The DNA here is from genome assembly GCA_937902115.1 of uncultured Bacillus sp. Lineage (GTDB taxonomy): Bacteria > Bacillota > Bacilli > Bacillales > Cytobacillaceae > Bacillus_BD. Next base: position 3,380 of record CALGSR010000503.1, read on the forward strand.
CTCCTGATGATCATCATGCGATGTAAACACGACATAAGGTTCCTCTCTTTTTAATCTTAGCGCTGATTCAATCACCGCCTTACGCAAGGCATACCCTAATTCAAATTCTAAACCTACATTTGGATTCATCGCCCCATAGTGTTTTGCTAGATGACCATTGACCTGAAACACCTCTTTTTCAAATGTAGGAGTATCAGAATTAATTTCCAGAACCTTGTAACCATCATTTGTTTGCACTAAATCAAGCCTTGCTATAACGGATTCAACAGGTAACCCCTGATGACGAATAAACGGAAGAATTTCTTGCGGCAGATCTAATTGTTCCAACGTAGGCTCAGAGGCCTCCCGCAATAACCTTGCTGTTTTGAAAAAAATACGGCCTGCACGGTTTGTTGTTAAGCGGATTTCCTCTATTTCACTTTGCGTCATATAACACATATCATATAATGCATATTCTGTATGAAAAAGATCAGGCCAAAAACTTTCTACTTTTCCATATATCTCACTACGAACATGACAAAACTGTTCCAAGTCTTGTATTTGAAACATTAACCGCCAAATCCTCCTTTGGAACCTGAACCAAAACCGGAACTGCTGCTTTTGAACGAACTGCTCGTTTTATAGCTTTGATAGGACGAACTTTTGTACAGATCCGATTTCGAAGAATAATAGCTCCCTCCATGATAAGAGCTGCCGTAATAGCCGGAAGAACGATCATCACATTCCCATACCCCATCATCATTATCCCATTCCCAATCTCGACAGGAAGAATCATTTGGGGCTTGAGGTCGCGATGATTGATTTGAACAGCCAGCCCCACCAACAATCACAGCCGCTGAAACGATCCCTGTTAATAATAATTTCGTTTTCGACAAAAATAATTCCCCCTATGCCAATAAAACTTTCTATTTAGAATTTTCTTATCTCATAATATAGTATATATGAGAGTTTCTATTTTGAGGAGTGAAAAAATGTATAAATTGCAAGCCTTAGAATATCGTTTAAATGATGAAAGTAAAAATTATCCTGCTATCTTTCATTTTCAGGATTTAGACAAATTCGAAATATATTGTAGAAGAATATGTAACTACATTATTAAAGAGGGAATAATATATCGAAAAACATCTAGTCTGCTTGAAGATGCTTTATTTGTCCTCTATGTCGAAGTTGATACAGAGGAAGAACTATTCGACGACGCCCTTGTATATAAACAAATTACATTGGAAATTCGTTTATTTCATGAAGACGAATATTCAGCGCTTTTATATACATATGATTTGAATACACATGAAGAGGCGTTCGATTTAATTGGAAGTGATTTCCTGCAAATCGGAAGAAATGAATATAAAGTAATCGCAGCAGAAATTGATGAGGATCGTTCTACATACGTCCTTTATGTCGAGGAAACTGGTTATCGGTTTGAAGCATAACCTTTTTATACAGGCTGGCTCATGGAATCAGCCTGTTTTCATCTCTACTTATTTTTCAACCTCTAAGCTATCCATTAATAATAGAGAAAAAGAAAAAGTGCCTTCATTGTTTGGCACCTGTTTCAAATTTTTTCCTTTTTCCTTTTTCCTTTTTCCTTTTTCCTTTTTCCTTTTTCCTTTTTCCTTTTTC
>CALGSR010000504.1 GCA_937902115.1 uncultured Bacillus sp.
TGAGAAAAGAGCCTAAATAAAAGAAAGAAGCGCACAATATTAGTATATAATACTGTGCGCTTCTTATATTTTAAAGAAAATCGACGTACATATAAATCTAGCCCCATCATTGAAAAAAAGGAGAACTTATGGTAAGTTTATATAGATAAGCCCCATTGTATATTAGTGGTTATATTATCCCTCATTTTAATTATATAACATAATATTTGGTTTAGTCAACCCTTATCTTTATTTTTCAAAGGAGTGTTTGCGATGAATTCAGAGTTTCAGCAGGAGCAAAAGCGAGTGGACGATGTAGTGGAAACCATTAAAGAACAAATGAGCAAATTGGAGGAAGAAACGAACCGGCATCGAAACGAAGTGATTCATATCCGCAAACATTTTTGGGACGAAGTGAAAATCAATGTTGATACGTTTGATGATTATCTTGAGACTGTTATCAACTTGAGACAAGAGGCCCAGGCTCTTTCCGTTAGTCAAAGCACCCATAAATACGCTTCGAAAAAATTATCGATGCTGCGTCGGATGGAGGAAGTTCCCTATTTTGGCCGCATTGATTTTACAGAAGAAGGAAGCCCGAAGGAGGAGCAGATCTATATCGGCATTTCCACGCTTACAGATGCAAGCGGTGAAAACTTCCTGATTTACGACTGGAGGGCGCCGATTGCCAGTGTTTATTATGATTACCAGCCCGGCCCGGCTAAGTATAAAACACCCGGTGGGGAAATTAACGGTCTATTGGAGAAAAAGTGGCAATACTTGATCCGCGGCGGCGTGCTTGAATCGATGTTTGATACGAGCATCACGATTGGCGATGAAATTTTACAAAAGGTGCTTGGCAAAGGAACGGACAAATATATGAATAGTATCGTTGCGACGATTCAACAGGAGCAAAATAAGATTATCCGCCATGAACGCGGGCGCCTCCTCATTGTCCATGGCGCCGCCGGCAGTGGCAAGACATCGGCCGCCTTACAGCGGATTGCGTATTTGCTCTATAAATATCGTGAGCGGATGAATGCGGATCAAATTATTCTTTTTTCGCCGAATACGATGTTTAACAGCTATGTCTCCAATGTGCTGCCGGAGCTGGGCGAAGAGAATATGCAGCAGGTGACATTTCAGGAATACCTGCTCCATCGGCTCGGGAAAGAGTTTCAAGTTGAAAATCCATACGAGCAATTGGAATATGTTTTAACAGCAGAGGATGTCCCTTCATACAGAGCGAGGATTGCTGGCATCCGTTTCAAGGCATCGGTCCGCTTTTTTGAAGCAATCAAGTCTTACCGGCAATCGTTGGAGGTAGCTGGAATGCGCTTCAAAGGCATTTCCTTCAAGGGCCGAGCGCTTATTTCCGCTGCACAAATCAGTGAAAAGTTTTATAAAAGCAACACCTCGCTGCGCTTTCATAACAGGCTGGAAAAATTGCAAGATTGGCTCTTGCAGCAAATAAATGCCGCTGAAAAGGCTGAACGGAACAAACCATGGGTCCAGGAGGAAATCGAGCTGCTTAGCAACGAGGAGTACCATAAGGCACACGCCTATTTAGCGAAAAAACGAGGCTTTAAAGGGGAAACGATTGCTGATTATGAGATGGAGCCTGCAGCACTCGCGCAATATATTGTGCGCCGCAAGTTTCAGCCGATGCGGAATCGAATCCGGAAGTTGCGTTTTGTCGATATAAAAGGGATGTACAAGCAGCTTTTTGCGGACCCGCTGCAAATGAAACAGTTGCTGGGAGGGGAAACACCTGAAGAATGGACGGATATTTGCCGCTTGACGCTGGAAATGCTCGATGAAGGTAAATTACATTATGAGGATGCGACTCCATTTTTGCTGCTGAAAGAGTTTATTGAAGGCTTTCAGACGAATCGTGCGATTAAACATATCGTGATTGATGAGGCACAGGATTACACGCCTTTTCAATTCGAGTTTTTAAAGCGTTTGTTTCCTGCGGCAAAGATGACGGTGCTCGGCGATTTTAATCAAGCGATCTTTGCTCATGCCAGCGAAATGATTGATTTTCATATGCTGACCAGTCTTTATGGAGCGGATGAGACGGAAGTGATCAACATGGCACGGAGCTACCGTTCGACAAAGCCGATTATTGAATTTACACGAAGGCTTATTCCTGGCGGTGAAAAAATTGTCCCCTTCGAACGCGATGGAGAACAGCCTATGTTGACACAGGTGGCTGACCACAATGAACTTCACCGCAACATTACAGCCAAGGTCGCCAAGTTGCAGGACCTTGGCAACAATAGCATTGCAATCATTTGCAAATCCGCTGCGGAAAGCATGCAAGCCTATGAAGCTCTGTCAGGCATTGATGGAATCAAGCTCCTGACGAAAAGTTCAACGGAATATGAACAAGGAGTAGTTGTCGTCCCATCCTATTTATCAAAAGGGATCGAATTTGATGCCGTCATCATTTATGACGCATCCGAACGAAGCTACAGCGACGAAAGCTTGCGCCGCTTATTCTACACCGTCTGCACGAGAGCAATGCACCACCTGCAATTATACAGCGTAGGCCAACCAAGCCCATTTTTAAGAAAAGCCCAACAAGAAGGATTCATCTAAACTTGATGGGACAGGGTTCCGGGTTCACTGTCCCAGAAGGGCGGAACCCGTCCCTATTAGATTCGTTGCAAAAGCTCTCCAAAGTTTTTGTAGGCTGGGACACGGGGACGGGTACCATGTCCCATTTTTCACCATCCAGAAAGAGAGTGGGACAAGGGACCTGGAACCTTGTCCCTTCGTCAGTCTCAAGGCTGAGCCTGAACTCTGTCTTAGGTTCATTACAGGGAATTCGTTTGCCCGATAAGATAAGGATAAAAAAAGAAAGAAGGCCTTATGAAACTGTGAAAACGAAAAAGAAACTTAGATTTTGGCCTGTTTTAAGGAATCTATTATTTGCTGCCGTAGTAATTCTTATGATTTGCGCTATTTTTAGTAATTTCATGTCTTTATATGAGCAAAAAAAGTATTCTGCCATCGGTCAATTGGTGGAAGTGGATGGGAATAATATGCATGTCTATACAAAGGGAGACGGAGCCCATACCATCCTGCTTTTAAGCGGCCTTGGAACGGCAGCGCCAGCGTTGGATTTTGAACCATTGATCAATGAACTGGCAAAGAATCATAAGGTAGTAGTCGTGGAGCCGTTTGGATATGGATGGAGCGATTTAACCAACAAGGAACGAACAGTCGAAAACATAGTAGGAGAAATGAGAGCGGCTCTTGAAAAACTAGATATCGAAGGTCCATACATATTGATGCCGCATTCCATTTCCGGGATTTATGCAATGTATTATGCCGATACCTATCCGGAGGAAGTAGAAGCGGTCATTGGCATTGATCCGACATTCCCGCAGGCGTTGGAGTATTTTGGGGAAACAGCTCCGGCAATGCCTAACTATTTCCGCTATGCAGCACCAACTGGAGTGGTAAGATTGCTAGCGTATTTGACGCCGGAAAATATCCTTCCGATAGCAGAGGAAGGGACTTACTCAGAGGAAAACCTGAAGATAACAAAGGCGATTACTGCTTGGAAAGGTAACAATAGAAATGTAGTCGAGGAAGCAAACGAAATCAGTCGTAATGTTGAAAGAACAATCGAGATGAAATTCCCT
>CALGSR010000505.1 GCA_937902115.1 uncultured Bacillus sp.
ACCGAATATAATGACCATATATAATAATTCTGGAGAAAGGAAAAGACGCCTCCCATAATGTATATCTGCGCCAACAGATATACGGAAGACGTCCCCCAAAAAATAAACTATGGTCATTGTATCAGATTATGAGTTAATTGAAAACAATGGAGTTTTTGGTTAGAAGTGCGGAGAGGATCCCTTCACCTTGTTGTGGAAAAAACATGAGTGTCATAGGAACTAGAGACAGGAAATCTAAAGACAGAGAGGGACATACCAATATATATAATATAAGACGCTTACGATGTGATCATTGTAGGAGGATCCATCATGAACTGCCTAACTTTCTAGTGCCATATAAAAGGTATGAATCAGAGTGTATTGAAACGGTTCTTTCGAACCCTACTCACCATGATATTCCAGCTGATGATTCTACTTTATTTAGGTGGAAAGAGTGGTTTGATAGTTTTATAGAATATTGGATTGGCTGTTTGATTTCCATCATGCTTCGTTCTAAGCAAGGAGATAAAGGTGTCAGGCACGTTCCAGGAAAATGGATCGTGCCTGACACCTTTATTTTATTTTTTATCTTGGTTAATAACTTCTTATCTTTATCTGAAATATTCTTCTTAGGTCTTTTCAGATAAGCGTAGTAACCACTTTTTGAAACCCCTATGACACGGCACAAAAGGATAATAGGATATTCCTTTTTCAAAGTTGAAATAGCTTCATATTTTTTGCTTTTTCGTTCTCTTTGAGAAAGGCCTGGAACTTTTTTAATATCTCAATTTCCATTTCCTTTTCTTTTAACTTCTTATTTAATTCTTTAACTTTTTTACTATCATCATCAGTTTTAGATGTAGCTGTGAGTGCCTTGGGGTTTTCTAATCCGCTTTCTCCATCCTCTTTATAGGCATTGATCCAACGATAGACTGTATCACGATGTAAATTGAGATTATCCGCCACTTCTTTAACAGGTTTCTTATCCTCTAATATTTCAAGTACTGCTTTTATCTTTACTTCGACACTATTATGTGTGAATGAGCTTTTCTTCTTCATACAAAATGTCCCCCTAAAATGTAGATATGTCGTATCATTATTGCCTATTTATTGTCCATTATAAGGGGGTCAACCACAGTCACTTGTCGAAAAATATTACCTGACTAATAGAAGGATTATTGTTTTTTAAAGTGCAAAGATATTTTATACGAACTTATTCAAGGTCTAGTTTAGCAGTAAACGATTTATGTTTGTGATAATATTACCCTAGCGCAGCCAAAAACAAAGGTAAGCATTGAATCGTTTATGAAGGAATAACACACAACCGAGTATACTTCTTATAGTTGCTGCATTGCTCCGGAAAATATTAATTTCAAAGTATAATGATCAGTAGGTGACTCGCCTCGTTCTGGTGCTCTCTTTACGTTGTTTGGAAATGATAACCTTGCTTTTGTCGTAAGTGAGGAAATAAATAAGTGGAAGAAATAATCGGGAGCAACTCACTTCAAAAAAAGGCAGCCAAGATAAATCTGTGGCTGCCTTTTTATTACTTTTTCTTTTATCATCTAGTATTAAATATGGACTTGAATACTTATTTATTCAAGACACGACACACTGTTGTCCCATTGAATATTTCACGAGGATAGCATCACCGTATTGCTCATTTGAGCATCATTAGTATTCCGTTAGAATATCACTATGTTGTAAAAATGCGTACTGCCATGGTGCAGCACGCAAAAGAATTACTAAAATTAGTTTTATTTGTTTGCGTAGAATTGTCTCATGTTCAGATTCCCTGTAAACTGAAGAAAGACATAGGATAGTTCCACCTCTGCCATGTTTTTGGCCCACAAAGGACATAATTTTGATCCACCATTGCCAAGTGAGAACCATATGCTTGATACCTTATATATCAATAATCCCACCACCCTTGACCTTGTTTGTGTCCGTGGTAGTGGTTTTGATGGCGAATGGCGGAAATAAAGCCTTTGAGGCTCATTCGCATCAATAGCGTACCACGGACAATCACTTCTAAGTTCCGCTGGCGGGGCCCCGACCCCTTCCAGCGATCACTAAGAAGTGGCACGGCGGTCAAGGGCAAGCAGCTAAAGCTGTGGTTAAGAAAGCATGTATCACTGTGGATTGGATCGCCTTTGTCTCAAATGGGTCATTTACTTGTCACAGGTGGATCAAAAAGATGGCACAACTGGGTCAATTTGATGGCTGTAATCATAAACATCCGGGCTGCATTGTGAACAATTCTATCCATCATTGCATCGGCATGAACACCCCTGCCTAGGCGTGCATGCCAGTTAAATTGAAAAAGCTCAGTATTATTACTTTATCGATTTTTTTTAGGACTTATTGCTGTTAAAAAAGGATAGCAATGGTTTTTATACCATTGCTATCCTTTTTTGATTTTGAGTTAACTTTCTAGCAGTAAAATCATTCTGCAAATTGATGTGTATAATATTTACTAACTGCTCTATAAAATCAATAACATCCTTAACTTCTGACAATGTTAAGGATTCTTTTTCTAAATTATAGGAAGGATAATCTCCCTGATGAACTATTTGATTACGTCTCTGGGCAATTAAATTTAATTTGTTTGTTATAAATTTTTTATCTTTCCCCATAGTATCTGAAATAGTTTGCCACTTATGTTCTTCTGACCAAACTAAAGATAAACCCTCATTAATTTTTTCAGGAGTTTGATAGGAATTATACGATAATTTTTGTATTACAAATTGCTCAAATGCGTTTGAAATTAGTAATGGATCATCTAATATAGAAATTGGGATAAGAAAGTTTAAAAAACTCTTGGTAGGTATAATTTGTTTATTGTATGTCATGATTAGACCTAATTTGATTACATCATGAATATATTTATCAAGGGCGGCTACAGTTTGTGTCCACTGCCATCTTAATAAATCATCTAAAATTGGTAGATTAAAATGTTGATATACATTTGAAATTTGATGTGTGTCACGAATTAAAAGATTAAATTGCTTAATAGCCGAATTCATTATAATGTCTCAATTATAGAATTTGTAAGATTTTCAAATAGTATATCAAGTTCATGTTGTTTGTCTATCATACTTGCCTTTACTCTACCAGTAGTCCCCATTTGAGACTCTTCCAAGGCGAATATTGGTACACCATGTTCATGAGACCGTTGCAAAAGGGCTCCAAATTCAGGTATCTGAGCTAAGCAATAAGAGTCTGTATAGCCTTTACTTTTGGCTTTATTAATATCTGCAACCATATTAAATGTTTTAAGTCTAGGAACAAAAACTTCTTCTATATAATTTTGTATCTCCAAAATTTTGTCATTATAAGCAGCAGCTGGTTTGTTATTTCTAAGGTTAAACCGTTGTATAATTTCTCCGATGAATTTTTGCTCTTTTTGTGGTAACGGATAAGTTGCTGTTTCAAAAAATGTTGCAGAATTTATTGACCATTGTTTCCAACGAGGTAAAACCTTTTGCATGGTATTTAGCGCCATTAATGAAAACGGATCTGGATTTGTTGGAATAATAAATGCGTCCGAAGAAATAAAAAATGTTTGATTAATTGCACTTAGGCCCGGATTCATATCTATTAACACAATATCAATAGAATATTTTTCTGAACATAATCGAATAAGTTCAAAAAAAGAGCCAGGCAAATTTTGAAGGGTTGTAATAGCATTATTACTATTTAAAGACAAACTTAAGGCAGGGTCATATTCTGATAAGTCCATATGACCTGGTATTAAATATAGATTTGAATTCTCGCTTGGAGAATAGCAATCTATAGCTTCAATAGGATGTGGAGTTCCTTCGAAAGCTGGTCTCACAGCATCCTTTATATTATTAAGTTTAGAGTTACCTATGTAATAATCTTCAAAGTTATCTTTTAAGAGTAATCCAGTTAAGTTACATTGTGGGTCTCCATCAACTAGTAGTACTTTAAATCCTTTTGTTGCTAATTTCCAACCAATATTGTATGCAGTTGTAGTTTTACTAACACCACCTTTATGATTGAAAATAGAAATAGTTTTAAATGTTGTATTATCCAAAATAACACTTCCCTTAGTTTTTCTATATTATACCAGTAATATGAGAAATATAAACCTCTTTTGGAATAGTTAGGATGAACCGTATCATAAGTCGTAAGTAAATAAGGGATTTTTTAAAAAATTCATTTAATCAATAGTGTACAATTAGTAATATACTGCAGTAAAGGGGGGAGTTTTATGCAATTCTGTGAATAATCACATTATCCCAGCCTCCTTTTTCACATTATTCCCTCACGTATATTAGTCATTTACTAGGATGGCGTTAGATTTTAATCAACCTTTTTCCAGATTATCTTAGTTAAGAAATTAATTTGATCAGACTTTTCAAATTAAAGCATGGATATCAATTTGAAAATCCCCATTTTGTTGCCGGTTTCGATTGGTGAACCATGAGGATAAAAAGACGAACTGCGTTCCTTGTATAGTCGAAGAAGAAGCTTCTTTTTAATTGGAGCTTCTTCTTCAAAAGAGAATAGAGTATATCTAACTTTGTAAACCTCGTATTTTCTCAAAATAAGTGTTGTCAATTCCTCTATTAATACCGTCCAATTTCCTTGTAAATCACATGTAATTCTAACATTCAAATAGTGATCGCCGAACATCATGTCCATCTGGTCATTAACCTGAATACAATAGTACTCTTGTCCAAGCCAAACGGTCCAAACATCATAATCATGGTCGTAAATCATGATTCATTCCATTCACAATCCGACCTTGTCCGCCGCAAGGCGTACAATCTCCTCATCAATCATTTGTTTCTTTTGCTGATAGCTGAGAAAAGACTGTGTGTCGCCAATGTATTGATCATTAGTGGCCATCCCTGAGAGCGAAGGGAAATGGCTTCCAAGGCAGAATCTCCTAATATATACATGTGATTGCCTGCTAGTTTCATATGATGTTTGATATATTGCGGGACTTCTTCTTTTTCTAATGCATTCATTTGAAAGCGCATGACTATCCGTTGAGCTAATGGACGATTTTGATTTAGTCCCAGGTTTTAGGTGCCAGTCATTTGTCGAATTATTTTACTTGACTAATAGAAAAGTTTTTAATTGAAATAAAATAATAGAAGATAAGATCCCGGTGCCTGTCACTTCCCGAGATTTGTCGAACGATTTTACTTGACTAATAGATTTGTTTTTTTGAAAGGACAGAAATCATCACTTGATGCATACTTAGGCTGAAGTCAATTTAACAGCAAGCTAGCATTGTTAGTGATGCAATGCCTGGAACTATTGAATAACAAGGGTAGATAGACTGCAGGATTTACTCAAATCAGAGTGCCTAGCCCTTTCCTGATAAAGGTTCCACTTGGCAGAACTTACTATATTTTACTAGCACAAAGAATAAAGCCAAGGGTAGCGATCTGACTGTTATTTAAATCTGTAAATTTTTGATTTTTAATAGTAACGGCCAATGCTTTTCCTCATTAATAATTTGAGAGGACTTTGTATTTTTCACTTTTCTAATAGGATAAACTTAATTTCTGTAGAGATAAAGGGAATTATTCGCTCATTGTATCATTCAATTTAATTACCGGTAATATAATCCAATTATGATATAATAATAGAGCCTCGTAAGTAGTTGCGAGGGGGATTGGTGAACGGTTGTCAAGCTTTA
>CALGSR010000506.1 GCA_937902115.1 uncultured Bacillus sp.
ACAATCCACTTATCTTGTTGAAGCACAGCCAATGAAAATGGCTGCAGCAGAAGGTTTATACGACGACAGCGGCGATCCGGCGTCATGGGCTGTATGGGCTAATATCGATACAGAAAATAAAAAAGTATCAGGAGCATTAGAAATTCCTTATCTGCTAAGCTATTTATCCTATGGGGAATTTGCAGGAAAAGTAGAAGGCATGAACACGATTCAGACTCAATATGAAGAGCAATTTGGTGAAGGAAATTATATACCTCCAGTTAAAACAACCTTCTGGAGTTTCCGGATCATGGTTGCAGTCGGAGGATTGATGATTCTGCTAAGCTTAATTGGATTAATTTACAGCCGCCGCAGAACCATTGAAAATAAGTCTTTCTATTTGAAATTAATGGTAGGGTCAATTTCCTTCCCGTTTATTGCAAATACGTTTGGCTGGATTATGTCGGAGATGGGCCGTCAGCCATGGATCGTACAGGGGTTAATGGAAACATCTACTGCCGTATCACCGAATGTATCGGCAGGTTCCATTCTATTCTCGCTGATTACCTTCTCAACAGTTTACGCTTTATTAGCGGCAGCAATGGTGTTTTTATTCGTAAAAACGATTAAACAAGGTCCTAATGCAAAACCGAAAGATAATATTAATGCGACGGATCCATTTAGCACAGGGGGTGCGGAACATGCAACTAAGTGAGATATGGTTTATTCTTATCGGAGTGTTGTGGATAGGGTTCTTGTTCTTAGAAGGATTTGATTTTGGTGTCGGAATGGCTACGAAATTTCTAGCCAGAAATGACTTAGAAAGACGAATGTTGATTAATTCAATCGGACCTTTCTGGGATGCCAACGAAGTTTGGCTAATCACAGCAGGCGGTGCCATGTTTGCTGCCTTCCCGCACTGGTACGCTACATTATTCAGCGGTTATTATTTACCATTTGTCGTCCTATTGTTAGCCTTAATCGCCAGAGGTGTCGCCTTTGAATTTCGAGGAAAACACTCTTCCTCGAAATGGGTCAAAACATGGGATTGGTCCATTTTCCTCGGCAGCATACTCCCACCGTTCTTAGTCGGTGTATTATTTACCAGCCTCATTAAAGGGGTACCGATTGATCAGAACATGAATATGGCAGCAGGTTTCTTTGACATCGTTAATGTTTACACTGTTGTTGGCGGTATTGCTGTAGTATTGCTTGCCTATATGCACGGTTTAATGTTTATCTCACTAAAGACTGTAGGTTCCCTGCGTGAGCGCGTTGCTGCATCCGCTCGAAAGGTTTATTACGCTCTTGGTGCAGTGCTTGTGCTCTTCGTCATCCTAACGGGAATCTATACAGATGCATTAGCCGAAAGAGGTACGATCTTAATCCCGCTGTACGGAGTTGTCATCCTGCTATACTTGGCGCTCTTCGGTTTAATGAAGAAGAAGAAAGAAGGCTTCAGCTTTACGGCAACAGGACTAATGATTGTCCTTGTAACGGCATCATTCTTTGTCGTCCTCTTCCCAAATGTGATGATTAGTACAACGGATGCAGCCTATAACTTAACGGTTTATAATGCGGCTTCTGGTGATTACTCACTTAAATTAATGACAATTATCGCCTTTACAATGGTACCAATTGTCCTTGCCTATACCATTTGGAATTATTACGTATTCCGAAAACGGATAACAGATAAGGAGCATTTAGAATACTAATGGATAAACATCTTTTCCACTATAAAGTCGTAAAATCGCATTTGTTAATAGTTGGAATTCTTACTGTTCTCCAAGGAATCACGATCGTTTTCTAAGCCACCCTCTTGGCAACAGCAATTACAAATATGTTTAATAGGACAGCCTCATCAGCTATCCTTCCCTATTTTGCGGGATTTGCCACCATTCCTTATTAGGCATTTTACCGCATTGGCGGAAAGAAAAGATTGCTTTACACTTTGGAGAATAGATATCTTTCGAATTTTATAAAAAAACAATCTGATAATAAATGAAGGTCTGTGGAATTTTTCCACAGACCTTTGTTAAATCCCGATAGCACGCTGCAAAAACCAAAACATCCCGATCGCCGCAATAAAAACGGAACTGATAGAGACGAATACCTTAAATTGCTGATGATATTTACGAAACAGAAGCAGTAACGGAAACACGAGCGAGATGACTGTGATTTGCCCGACTTCTACCCCGACATTGAAAAAGAGCAGCGAGGAAGCAATCGAACTGCGGGATAACTCCAATCCCTGTAAAATCCCAGCAAAACCAAATCCGTGGATAAGACCAAAGAATAGAGTAATCATCCAGCGGTACTTTGTTTCCCATTTAAATAAATTTTCCAAGGCGACATAAACAATACTAAGTGCGATAGCTATCTCTATTAATCAGCCAGGTAAAGAAATAATATCTAATGTAGCAAGACCAAGTGTAACACTGTGTCCGAGAGTGAATGCAGTCACTACCTCTACGATACTTTTAAATTTAATTGCAGAAGGTAATCATATCAGCCAAAGCCAGTCATCTAGTTTTACCGTTGTACAAGGACAAACGGCTAACTAAGTAATTTTCATGATAACCTTTCAGCTCCATCTAGTTTTTTGCTGGATGGGTCTTTCTTCATGGCACATTGTGACAACTGAACAAGAACGGGGGAATCATTAAATGCTCAAGAAGGTAATCGGTACATTAGTAGTGGTATCTGCATTCAGTTTGGGACTTGGCAGTATAGAGAGTGAAGCAAGCCAGTGGAATTATTCCTTCATTTATCAAGAGCAAAGAAATAACGGCTGGGAAAGAATCGTTGAATGGAAGAATGAAAGAATCGACGTGCATCTAAAGTGAAATGAACGGTTCCTCAGGTGCAGCACAAGGACATTCTGTCATTATTAAAGGATACCAGCTGCAAAGCGGTCAATCGAGCGGTTCAGCTACAGCCCAACAGTTGGTAAAAACAACGATCAATGCTGGCGGTACACAAACGAATGGAACAACTGAACTACAGCAAACAACTCAAGGTCAAATCGAATTAGCGCAGCAGACTTCAACGACAGATTCAGCTTATTTAATGCAAACGCAAAGCAACAGGGATGTTATTTTTCATTTTCAAGTATCGATCAAGAATGGACCATCGATACAAAATCAAATGGCGCAAATTCATTCCTATCAATTTACTAGCACTGTTTCAAAGTAAGCATAAAGAAAACCTTGAGAATGCTCTCAAGGTTTTTTTGATGGTTTTGAATATATGGAGAATATGGGGCTCGAACCCACGACCTCTTGCATGCCATGCAAGCGCTCTCCCAGCTGAGCTAATCCCCCGTGTTGAAGTACAAGTTACATTATAGCTGGAAAGGGATGTTGATGCAAGGGGTAGTAACTCAGTTTTTTAATAAAAATAAATGGTAATGTTTTCTTTGTTAAGTGGTGAAATTTTATCTATTGCAGACTGCCGATCTCCATTCTTTTGACTCCTGCAATACAGGAGACTGCGTGATAAACATCTGTAATACTTCGGCGGTAATTCACTGCAACGACAAGGCTGAGAAGTTGGTCTCCTTCTTTTAAATCCTTGATGCGCATTCTTCGTATAGTAATTTTAAGATCTTTAAATGAGTTAATAATTTCATCCAAATTATTTTGGTCATCTACTCTTAGATGGATGGTGATTTCTTTTTGGCTTAATTGTCTAGGACCGATTAGTCCGAAGAGAAAAGGGATAATTTCAACGCTGATAATTAATAAAGCAACTCCAGCGATTGCTTCAACATAATAGCCGACTCCGACGGCAATCCCAATTCCGGCTGCTCCCCAAATTAATGCGGCAGTAGTTAAACCTGATATACTGTCATTTCCACGCCGTAAAATGACACCTGCGCCAAGAAATCCAATACCAGAGACGATTTGCGCGGCTAGCCTTAGTGGGTCCATGGTAATATTGATATTTTCATTACTTGGAAATTTGTAAGCGGATTCTATTGACACGATGGTTAACAAGCAGCTTACAATCGAAATGACTAAGCATGTTTTTAAGCCAACCGGCTTATTTTTTAATTCCCTCTCAAGTCCGATAATCATTCCCAATATTGCGGAAATTCCTAATTTCATTAAAAGATCAAGTTCAAAAATGTCCATTTTTATCGCTCTCTTTTTTTATAATCTACTAATTAAGCTATGTTGGAAAACTTAAACTTATCACAATGCAGAATAATTTTCTCTATTATTTTAGAAAAAGAGCGAATTTGATAAATAAACATAATTAGCTTACATTAGTCACTATGTCATCATTAAGAAATATTGCAGGTAAATTTATATATCCAATATCTTATCAACTGTATGAATTTCTTAAACGAAGGCAAAGGTAAAAGAGGAAAAAATCAATGCAGCGGTAACTGAAAAAATAAATGTTTCCCCTCGAACTTTTCCTTCGGTATTAGCAATTTTTAATCCTTCTATATAAGCATAGGAGAATAAGAAGAGAGTCATAATGAATGACAAATAAAGTGCGAAAGTTTGCAGCATTGATTCAACACCTTTCTATATTATGAGGATAATAAACATTATGTGGATAGCTTACCTTTTATGACTGGTCCGTAGTTTATCGCAAGCAGGAAACAAATTTTAAAAAAATGTTGCTTTTATTTTTTAGACATGTTATATTAACATCTGTCGTTAAAATAGATTAGTTAAGAAAAATAAACAATAGAAAAAGTTGTTGACAAGGATTTTGCGATGTGTTAAATTATAAAAGTCGCTTTTGAAGCGAAAGGTAAATTGCTCTTTGAAAACTAAACAAACAAAAACGTCAACGTTTTAACTTTTATTAATGAACGTCAATTAAGAACACCACATTCGTGGTAACATTGACGCTAATG
>CALGSR010000507.1 GCA_937902115.1 uncultured Bacillus sp.
GAATCCCTTTTTACCATTCTTATCAAGTTTGCTGCTGTAGTAAACACTTGGTGAACGAACAAGCTGAGAAACGATAACACGCTCTGCTCCGTTTATAACAAATGTTCCCGTTTCAGTCATTAACGGAAAATCACCCATAAAGACATCCTGGTCTTTTACCTCACCAGTTTCTTTGTTTACAAGACGCACTTTTACACGCAATGGTGCTGCATATGTTACATCGCGTTCTTTTGATTCTGGAACATCATATTTTGGCTCGCCAAGACTGTAATCAATAAATTCAAGCGATAGATTACCAGTAAAATCTTCAATCGGTGAAATATCCGAAAACATTTCACGTAAACCTTCATCAAGAAACCACTGATAGGAAGAGGTTTGGATTTCAATAAGATTTGGTAATTCTAAAACTTCACTGATCCGTGCGTAACTTCTTCGTTGGCGGTGTCGTCCATACTGAACTAGTTGACCTGTCAACTGATTCACCCCTCAAATCAAGCGTAATTATTACATGTATACATCCTATAAAAATAGATAAAGCATCCCTCTTAATCGTTAATTGTTCACGAGAAATGTACTATTCTGATAAGACAAAAAGAAAAAGGGTTTTCACCTTAAAAACCACAATTTCACAATACGACTATTATTTTATTAGCTTCTCCAAAAGCACCAATTTTATACAAAATTTGTTTAAATTAGCAGTATAGAGAAAATAATCTATTGGCATTGTACAATGCTATCACAACAGTACAAGCCAGTCAATCATTTTTTAGATATATTTAAGTTCCTGCCAAAGAAAGAGCGAACTTTCATCACGGTGTGCGAACGGCTTTAATAATGTAGTAGCCCTTCTTCTTCACCACCGTTTCAACTTCCGTGAATAATTCAGACAGCTTCTCAATAGTAGATGGAGCACCCTGTTTCTTTTGGATCACAACCCATAACTCTCCTCCGGGCAAAAGACTGTGAAAACTTTCCTCATAAATGCCATGAACTGTTTGCTTCCCCGCCCTTATCGGCGGATTTGTTAGAATGGCAGCAAACTTTAAGTCCTTTACCGCGCTTAGGCGATCACTTTCGTAGACTTTAACATTGGATATGCTATTAAGCTCACTATTCTCTTTTGCCAATCCAATAGCTCGCAAATTCACATCGATCATATGGACCCTGCGCTCCGGCCAGTGCTTTGCAACCGACAGGCCTATTGGTCCATAGCCACATCCTACATCCAGCACATCACCCTCCGTCTCAGGCATTTCAAAGGTTTCTATTAATAATTTAGAACCAAAATCTACTTCCTTTTTTGAAAAAACACCATTATCTGTTTTAAATCGAAAGCGGGTTCTTAAGATGTAATCCCAATTCTTAGGATCACTTTCAACATTTTGTGTTCGGGAATAATAATGGTCAGACATACAATCACCTCCGTCCGAGGAATACAGAAATTTATAGAGAGGAATTTGCAGAAAAAAAGCCCGCTTATACAGCGGGCTTTTCACTTGATGGATTACTTAACTTCAACGCCAGCTCCAACTTCTTCAAGTTTCGCTTTGATTTCTTCAGCTTCTTCTTTAGAAACGCCTTCTTTAACTGCTTTTGGAGTGTTGTCAACAACTTCTTTTGCTTCTTTAAGTCCAAGACCAGTGATTTCACGTACAACTTTGATAACTTTGATTTTTTGGTCTCCAGCACCTGTAAGAATAACATCAAATTCAGTTTGTTCTTCAGCAGCAGCGCCGCCAGCAGCTCCACCCATTACAGCTACTGGTGCAGCAGCAGTTACACCAAATTCTTCTTCGATTGCTTTTACTAAGTCGTTTAATTCTAAAACAGTCATATTTTTAACCGCTTCAATGATTTGTTCTTTAGTCATGATTGATTTTCCTCCTTATTTTTCGCTTTATTATTTTAAGACGTTCTTTTTAACTTACGCGCCTTGTTCTTCCTTTTGATCTGCAACAGCTTTTGCTGCAAGAGCAAGATTGCGGATTGGTGCTTGAAGTACGCTGAGTAACATAGAAAGTAAGCCTTCGCGTGATGGAAGTTCTGCAAGAGCTTTAATATCTTCTACTGTTGCTACTGTTCCTTCAATTACACCTGCTTTAATTTCAAGAGCTTCATGCTTTTTAGCGAAGTCATTGATAATTTTAGCTGGTGCAACAACATCTTCATTACTGAATGCAATAGCATTAGGACCTGTTAATACTTCGTTTAATCCAGCAAGATCAACAGATTCAGCAGCACGGCGAGTCATTGTGTTTTTATAAACTTTAAACTCGATGCCCGCGTCACGAAGCTGTTTACGAAGTTCAGTCACTTCAGCTACATTTAGTCCACGGTAATCAACTACAACAGTTGATACGCTGGATTTTAACTTGTCAGCGATTTCTACTACGATTTCTTTCTTTAATTCGATAGCATTGCCCATCTTTACACCTCCTGTAAAAATTACTGCATTTATACCCGTCAATAAAAATACCTCTATATCGAATAGACATAGAGGCATCTACAATAGCCGTACATACTGAACGGATTAATTTATCTATCGTATGACCTCGGCAGGAAATTAAGCGATGGTTCGCACCTGCTGTCTATGGTACAAATGTTATTATGTTTTTCACAACGAAATTCATCATAATACATAAGATTCATTTTGTCAATTTTTATTTATTAAGAAAGTAAAAGGCTTCTGAATTTAGACTAACGTCTAGCTCCAACGCTTCCGCTTTTCTTATTTAACAGTTACTGTAGAAGGATCCACTTTAACGCCTGGTCCCATTGTTGAAGTGATTACAACATTTTTCATGTATGTTCCTTTTGCAGCAGCAGGTTTCACTTTTACCATTGTATCGAAAATAGTATTGAAGTTTTCAACAAGCTTTTCTGTTTCAAAAGAAGATTTTCCAATTGGAACATGGATGTTACCGGCTTTATCAACGCGGTATTCAACTTTACCAGCTTTGATTTCATTAACTGCTTTCGCTACATCAAATGTAACTGTACCAGTTTTTGGGTTTGGCATTAAACCTTTAGGTCCTAACACACGACCAAGTTTACCAACTTCACCCATCATGTCAGGAGTTGCAACGATTACATCAAAATCAAACCAACCTTGTTGGATTTTAGCGATATAATCAGCATCACCTACATAATCTGCACCAGCAGCTTCTGCCTCTTTCAATTTTTCACCTTTAGCGAAAACTAATACCTTTTGAGTTTTACCAGTTCCGTTTGGAAGCACAACTGCTCCACGGATTTGCTGGTCAGCTTTCTTAGGATCAACACCTAAACGGAAAGCAACCTCAACAGATGCATCAAATTTCGTCACACTTGTTTTCTTAACAAGTTCCATTGCTTCATTAATCGGATAAGCTTTTGTACGATCTACAAGCTTTACAGCTTCTAAATACTTCTTACCTCTTTTAGCCATTATTATTTCCTCCTTGATTTGTGGTTTTAGCGGAAAAACCTCCCACTTAAAAAACGCCAAGGCGTTTTTTTCGATGTTAGAGGTTAGAATGCATATTGGAAATAAGGCAAAATGCCATCTCCCATTCAACATAACCTCGAAACATCATGAATCGCTAGACAGAATAAAGGTTGCGAGTGAACTCAATTTCAACCCGCAACCCTTTGTCAGCCTTCATTTACTGCATGGATCAGTCTTCGATAGTGATACCCATGCTGCGTGCAGTACCTTCAACCATACGCATAGCTGCTTCAACATCTGCTGCGTTTAGATCAGGCATTTTTGTTTCAGCAATCTCGCGTACTTTATCACGTTTAACTGTTGCTACTTTATTACGATTCGGTTCTCCTGAACCTGATTGGATTCCAGCCGCTACTTTTAAAAGAACTGCAGCCGGAGGAGTTTTCGTAATAAATGTAAATGAACGGTCTTC
>CALGSR010000508.1 GCA_937902115.1 uncultured Bacillus sp.
TATGGCTGAAATACGAGGCATCACCAAAAATATCGTCGGCCGCCAATATTTTCATCGTTAATTCATTCCCATTCATGGACGTAAAAAAGAGGCGGACACGACCTGATTTCAGCAGGTAAAAATTATGAGCTTCATCATCTTGCAAATAAATAATTTCATTTTTTTTGTATCGTTGTAACGTTCCGATTGTTTCAATCGCACTATATAAATTCGATTCTTTCGAGAATGTTTTTAGAATGTTGGTTTGACTCACTTTTTTCCAACTCCTTTCTCTAATTGTAACGTAGATTACAATCTTTTGCTAGTGATAATGTTATTATTATGGAGAGATAATTACTAAACAATAGTAAATAGTTTATAATGAGATGAAGCAAACTAAACTAGTATTAATTACAGGAAAAGGGGAATAAATATGCAAAACATGACAGTACTTGGCGCCGGAATTATGGGCCACGGAGCAGCTCAATTATTTGCTCAAGCAGGATACAATGTAAGGATTCAAGCTCGCCGCGAAACTTCACTGGAAACTGCGAGAGAACTAATTACAAACAGCTTAAAGATTATGGTTGAAAAAGAAATGCTGACTCAAGAAAAGATGGACGAGACTCTAGCTAATATTAAATATACAACAGATTTGCGTGAAGCGATCGACAATACTGATTTCATTCTTGAATCGATTCCAGAAAAACTTGAACTGAAATTGGATACTTATGAAATCATTGAAAGCGTTGTCTCTGAAAAAACAATTATTGCATCTAATACTTCTACTTTCCCATTAAAGGAATTAACGCAAAGAGCGAAGCATCCGGAAAGATTTGTCATTACACACTTCTTTAATCCGCCACAGCTTGTGCCAATCGTTGAGATTGCTAAATTCGAAAAGACGGATGAAAACATTGTCCAAAAAACATATGATTTAATGAAGGAAATCGGAAAATCACCGGTTGTTCTGAAAAAAGAGATTACAGGTTTTATCGTGAACCGCGTTCAAGTTGCTTTCTTACGTGAATGTTTCAATTTAATTGAACAAGGCGTATGTACAGCTGAAGACATTGATATTGCGGTTAGAGGAAGTATGGGCTTCAAATGGGCATTCTGCGGTCCGCTGGAAAGCCAGGATTTAGCAGGCTTACAAACAACAGCAGCAATGGTTTATAATATTGAACAAGATCTTTCTAATACAAGAGAATTACCACAATTCTTAACAGACATGGTAGAAAAAGAAGAGCTTGGAATCCGTTCTAACAAAGGCTTCTACGACTATAACGATAACGGGGCAGCAGCCATCCATAAACGTGATGATAACTTCCTTGACCTTCTAAAATTGATTCAATCAAAAGAAGCGAAAACAGAAGTTCCTGCAAAATAAACAAACCGCAAAGGAGTTGGTTCCTATAACCAGCTCCTTTTTTAAATCATCGTTGACAATATTTCAGACATTCGCCAATATAAACCCTATCAACTTTTCTGTAAATAGACTAAAATATAACTAGTAATAAAGGTAGTTAACAAAGAAAATAAATGCTGTGGGGGAAATCATAAGTGGCAAAGTATCAATTAAATACGAGATTTAAATTATTTGCATTGAATTCAAATCCTGCACTCGCTAGTGAAATGGCAGAACTGCTCGATTGCCAAGTAGGAAAATGCTCTGTATCAAGATTTAGTGACGGAGAAGTTCAAATCAACATTGAAGAAAATGTTCGGGGCTGTCATGTTTATGTTATCCAATCGACTTCTGACCCGGTTAATGAACATTTGATGGAACTGTTCATTATGATTGATGCTTTAAAACGTTCCTCCGCAGGTGTAATTAATGTGGTTGTTCCATATTTTGGCTATGCACGTCAAGATCGAAAGGCACGTTCCCGTGAGCCAATTACAGCCAAATTAATTGCAAATATTTTAGAACGAGCTGGAGTGGACAGAATTCTTACGTTAGATCTTCACACGGCACAAACACAAGGATTTTTTGATATCCCTGTGGAGCACCTCACAGGAATTCCCGTTCTTTCTGAGTATTTTATAAATAAAGGTTTAGAAGATATTGTTGTTGCTGCCCCGCATAATGGCGGTATTGGGAGAGCAAGAAAAATGGCTGATATCCTTCACGCACCGCTTGCATTAATAGATAAAAGAAAAGATGAACAGACCGGCACGGAAACCGTCAGTGTAATTGGAAATGTGCAAGGTAAGAATGCAATTATTGTCGATGATTTAATTGATACAGGTACAACCATTACAACAGCTGCAACAGTTTTGGCGGATTATGGAGCAGCCTCTGTGTATGCCTGCTGCACGCATCCGGTTTTCACAGGAAATGCGATAGAGAAAATTGAATTTTCCCCAATTACAGAATTAGTTGTCACCAATACGATCAAAGAAGACGCTGAAAAAACGATTCCAAAGATCAACGTTATTTCAGTAGCCCCCTTACTCGCGGATGCGATTGATCGCATACATAATGAAAAAGCAGTTAGTCCCCTATTTGAATAACGAATAGGAAAGAACAAATCTGTTCTCATCAATCGTTTAAAAAATCTCTAAACAATGTTTAGGGGTTTTTTCGTCTTTTAATCCTATTTCTTCTTCTGTTATCGGAATAATAAAGAAGTCTCGAGAAAAACTAGAGAAAAAGAATCAATAATCAGGAGGGATCAAGTGGGGAAGAACATCATCATTTTTGTCCTTTGTTTTGTCGTGGGTTTTGGCGGGGGCTATTTAATTTTTGGTACGAACAAAGATCAGGCCCAACCATCCAAGGAGACAGAGAAAACTACGGAACCATCTGAAAAAACAGACGAGGAGGTAAAGGACGACGCAATTGCCCAGCAACAGGGAGACGCGTCTGATAACGAAGGAAGAATACTTACTCAGAAAGGCTGTATTGCCTGTCATAGTGTTTCGTCTCTGAATTTACAAGGCGGGGCCACAGGGCCGGACCTTTCCCAAGCATACGTAAATGTTGAAGGGAAGCACGGTGTCCCGCTTGAAGAGTTTCTCACCAATCCAACCTCTGCGGTGATGTCAAGTGTACTTGGCGGAGAGCCACTGACAGATGATGAAAGAACAGCAGTAATTGAGGCGCTGAAAGTTGCTTCAGAGAAATAACAATGTTTGATTATTGAAGGACTTTGCCTTCTGGAGTAAATACAAAATAAAAGGAGCGTTAGGATGCGACGAAAATTATTGATGATGGCTTTCATTGTGCTGACTGCTTTGGCTGGCTGTAATAACAATGATGATCAAGCTGCACAACCGCGTATCGGAGAAATAAATGGAAATGTAAATCATGGGGAGAATGGCGTAAATCCAACCCATGTAACACAGCGAAATGGCAATCCATACAACCATAATTATAATGGTGACTTTAGCGGAGCAGAAAATACTTCTGTGACAAATGAAATTCGTTCTGCCCAGTAAACAGCATCCCGCGCCTCTGAAGCAGCAGAAAAAGTGGCTGGAGTGAGAAGTGCTGTTTCCGTCGTACAAGGCATAGATATTGTCATTGGAATCGAAGCAGACAACAGCGGAGATATGCATGCATTGGAACAAAAGGTTAAACAAACCGTGTCTGGAAGCGAACAAGGCTATAATGTTTATGTTACGGGAGATGAAAAGATAAGTGAACGGATCCGTAACTTATTCACGAATATGAATAATGTAAAAACAAGCAATGTCACGACTGGAATCGGTGAAATCATTTATGATATTGGCCGGACAAATGGGCGTTAGGATCTTTCGACAGCCAAGTATCGAGTATTATGAATGCGAAGACGAAACGCAGGGAGAAACTTTCCTGCGTTTTTATACTTTATGCGGCGTAAAACTTTGTGATCATATAAGAAAGGTTTAAAATGGGAATAGAAGGAGTGAAAATAAATGAAATATATTGACACTTGGGATTTAGAAGTGATTTTTCCAGGGGGAACAAAATCACCGGAATTGCAGGCAAAATTACATACAATGAAGAGCCAATTACAAGAATATGAAAAAATAATCCAAGATTGGAATGTTGCAGAAGATAATCCTGTGGAAACCCTGCAAGCAATTTTAAAAAGACAGGAGGTCATCGATAAAGGATTAGGCCAGGCAGGTACATTTGTGCAAATGTGGCAGGATGCTTATATGAATGATGAGCATGCCAATGTGGTCATGGGACAGGTACTCGACTTAGCGAGCGAAGGTGAAAATCTTTCAACTATCTTTATAAAAAAACTCGTTTCCATCCCCGATGGAGCTTGGCAAAAACTATTAACAGACGAGGAATTGCAGCGAATTTCCTTTGCGCTAGGTGAAATCCGGGAAAAAGGCAAGCGTTTGTTATCAGAGGCAGAAGAGAAAATCATTACGAAGTTAAATAAAGACGGGATCACAGCTTGGAGCCGTTTATATGATACGGCGGTTTCGATTATGACGATTCCTTACACCGATAAAGAGGGAAAAACAACAGAATTTTCCGTCGGTCAAGCAATGAACCGGATGTATTCTGATCCAGATCCGGAAGTTCGCAGGCGGATTTTTGCGAACTGGGAAGAAGCATGGACGAAATTTGCGCCCATTTTTGCTGATACATTAAATCATTTAGACGGCTACCGGATTACGCTGCAAAAAGCCCATAAACGCGATCACTACTTGGATGAACCTTTAGAATATAACCGCATGACGAAAGAAACGCTTGATGCGATGTGGACAGCAGTTGCAAATCATAAGCAGTCCTTTATTAACTTTTTAAAACAAAAGGCGAAACTATTCGGCATGGAAAAATTAAGCTGGCAGGACGTAGATGCTCCAGTCGTCTTGGGTGGGGCAGAACCGCCGCGTTTTACCTACGATGAAGCCTGTGATTTTATTATCGAAAACTTTGCCGGGTTTGGACCCAAATTAGCGGCTTTCGCGGGTCTGGCTTTAGAAAATCGCTGGGTAGAGGCAGAGGATCGCCCGAATAAGCGACCTGGCGGTTATTGTGAGGAGCTTCCTGAATTTGAAGAATCACGGATTTTTATGACCTTTACCGGATCTCCATCGGATGCAAGCACATTAGCCCATGAATTAGGTCATGCCTTTCACAGTTATGTGATGCGTGATATGCACGTCTTAAACCGCAATTATGCGATGAATGTGGCGGAAACAGCGAGTACTTTTGCGGAGACGATTATTGGCAATGCCACTGTTGCCAATGCGAAAACGAAGGAAGAAAAAATCACCTTATTGAATGCCAAAATTGAAAATGCAACAGCGATGTTTTTGAATATTCATGCCCGTTTTCTTTTTGAAAAGGCCTTCTATGAAGAACGCTCAGAAGGTATTGTATCCGAAACAAGAATCAATGAATTAATGCTCGATGCGCAAAAAGAAGCGTATGGTGATTCTTTAGCAGGCTATCATCCACATTTTTGGTGCAGCAAGCTTCATTTTTTCATTGATGACGTACCATTTTATAATTTTCCATATACCTTTGGTTATTTGTTCAGCTTAAGCATCTATGCGGAGTATTTGAAAAATCCAAACGGCTTCGAGGATCAATATATTGCTTTGCTGCGCGATACCGGTTCGATGAAGGTTGAAGAATTGGCCATGAAGCATTTAGGTGTAGATGTAACAAAGCCGGCATTTTGGGAAGCAGGGATTGTGATAATGGAAAAAGATGTCGAAGAATTTATTTCTTTAACAAATGAGATCTTGAACGAGAAGATTTAATGGAGGAGATTTAAATGACAGGCCGGTTAGACAGACTCAAAATGGGGAAAGTGGAGACAAGACATTTTCAACAGTTTAATGAGTTATTACGGTATGTGTTTCAAGTGACAAAAAAAGAATTGCAAATGGTCGGCTGGGAAGAGCGGGAAATTGCCCTTGCTAAGCTGCCTGTATTAGAAAAGGCCGATGTGCTTGGCTGGTTTGATGGGGAGAAATTGATTTCCCAGCTTGCGGTTTACCCTTTTCAAGTAAATATTTTTGGCCGAATCTATGATATGGGCGGGTTAACTGGGGTTGGTACCTATCCGGAATACGCCAATATGGGGCTGATGAATAAGCTGATGGGACAGGCATTAGCAGATATGCAAGAAAGGAAGCAGTCCATTTCCTACCTTTTTCCTTATTCTTTTCCATTTTACCGCCGCAAAGGATGGGAAGTCATTTCCGATAAGATGACCTTTGAAATCAAAGACCATCAATTGCCGAAGACGAAAAAAGTGTCCGGCTACGTAGAAAGATTAGATACGGAACATCGGGATGTTCGCATGGTCTACCGCCAATTTTCTACGATGCGCCATGCGGCCATGATCCGCAATGAATTAGCGTGGGATGAATACTGGAGATGGGATTTGGACGATTTGACTGCTGCGGTTTATTATGATAGTTCTCATAAGCCGTTGGGGTATCTGCTGTATTGGATTTCGAAAGACGTTCTTTATGTGAAAGAAATGGTTTATATTAATCAAGAGGCGAGGATCGGACTATGGAATTTTATCAGTGCCCATTTTTCGATGGTTTCAAAGGTTATAGGTAGTACCTACACAAATGATCCATTGGCCTTTTGGCTTGAGGACGGGGATATTAAAGAAACGATTGAGCCGTATTACATGGCGCGTATTGTTGATGTCAAACAATTTGTAGCACAATATCCTTTTAAGCCGGTAGGTACCGAAGTTTCATTGACGTTCAATCTTGAAGATCCCATTTTAGAGTGGAATCAGGGGCTCTTCACATTACACGTTTCCAGTACGGGTGAAGGGAAACTTGTTGAAAGTGAAGGAGCACCGGATTTCTCGTTAAATATACAAACACTAACCACGATGCTGCTTGGCTATAAACGACCTTCCTATTTGTTTAATATCGGCCGTTTATCCGCGAATCAACAAACAGTAGAAATACTGGAGCATCTCATTGAACGAGAAACACCATACTTCTCGGACTATTTTTGAACTTTATCCTTGCTTTTCAAAAGCTGCCAATTTATTAGGCAGCTTTATTCTATTTACTGTATAAAATCTACGGAATTTTTTTGAATTTAGTAGATCTGTGCCATTGTTTATAATATTCAGAAAAATTACAATAGGTTTATCAACAAAAAGGATTCATTTTTTCTAGACAGACAGTCCCCCTTTTACTATTATTTTTAATATATACTATCGTATAGAAGAATCTGAGAATTCA
>CALGSR010000509.1 GCA_937902115.1 uncultured Bacillus sp.
ATGCGGCAATTCTTCATCCACTGCAACAGGAGGAACAGCAAAAAAAGGCAGCAATAAGGTGAAGCTTTTATTAGCAGCTGAAGGAACAGCCATGTACTACGCTTACATTGCGCGCGATAAAGGATTTTTTGCAGAAGAAGGCATTGAAGTTGATCTTCTTCCAGGAAAAGGCGGATCCTATGTAGTCCAACAAGTAGGGGCAGAGACAGTAGATATCGGGATTGTCGCTGTCAACTCTTTATTGCCTGCCTGGGATAAAGGCATCGATATTAAAATGGTGTATCAAGTAAACGTAACGAATCTGTTTGATTTCATGGTTCCAGATGCTTCTAATATCACGGATATTAAACAGCTGAAAGGAAAAGTAATCGGGGTGACTGATTTAGGAAGCGGCGAGGTTCCACTAGTTCGTTCTGTGTTGACAAGCGCTGGCTTAAATCCGGACCAAGATGTAACGATCCGTGCCATTGGCGCTGAAGGAACTTCGATTTTAACGGCTTTTGATAAAGGAGAAATTGAAGCATTCAGCGGCGGTGCCCATGACTTAATTTCCCTTTATGGCCGCGGATTCAAATCAAGAACCTTGCTTCCGGAAGAATATCGTTCCCTTCCTTCCACAGGAGTGATTGCGAATGGAAAAATCATGGAGAAAAATCCGGAAGTAGTTGAAAAAATTATTCGCGCAACGGCAAAAGCAACTGATTTTGCGATTAACAATCCGGATGAGTCTTATGAAATTATGAAAAAAGCTGTCCCGGAACAATATGTAGATGAAGAAATCGGACGCTTATTCCTTGAAACCTTTATCAAAGTATCCACACCAATAGAGCCGGAAAAGGGCTACGGCTACATTTATCAAGATTCCTGGGAAAAACTCATCGAGCAATTTAGCGAAGGCGAAGACCCAGTAGTCAAAGGCGAAATCAATTTAGACGATTATTTAGATTCCAGCCTCTTGGAAAAAGCAAACGAGTTTTAATTAGCGAGCTAATACTTAGCTTAGTAATAACTGCAACATTGAAAGGTGACCCCCTATTTTAGATGTGGGGTCACCTTTTTATATGGTGGGACAACGAACCTGGAACCTTGTCCCTTGTAAAATTTGGTGGGACAATGAACCTGGAACCTTGTCCCTCAAAAAAGGAACCAGTCAAAATGCTGGTTCCTTGAAATGTTTTTAAAGGTTTGTTTTTGTGAATGAATACATTGCTTCTCCTTAATCGAGTAAGGTTTGGATGGTTACGAATGTATAGCCTTGGGCTTGCAAATTTTCGATAATTTGCGGAAGGGCTTCAACAGAGCCATCTAGCAATCGACCGGCTTGGAAATTATGTTGTAAAACAATCCCTCCTGGTGTAATTTGCCTTTGTACAATCTCTAAGATCCCTGCGGCGGACATTTCACTCCAATCCAGTGTATCAACAGACCAGCCAATCCCTCTCAAACCAATCTGACTTAGGACAGCTTGGTCAGCCTTTGTCATCTCACCGTATGGCGGACGAAATAGATCTGATTTATACCCGACAACTTTCTCCAACGCTTGCTGTGTGGATTGGATTTCTTTTTTAACATCCGCTGACCACCCTTTTCTCAAGTCAGGATGAAACCATGTGTGGTTGCCAAACGAATGACCTTCATTTACAATCCGCTTCATCATTTCTGGAAATTCATTGACCTTCTCACCCACGACAAAGAATGTTGCTGGAACACCTTTTTCTTTTAAAATATCTAAAATTTTCGGTGTGTAATAAGTTTCAGGACCATCATCAAAAGTAAGGGCAACAAGCTTTTTAGAACCTTTTACAATACGAATAAGTCCAGCCTGCGCCGGAATCTTTGTTGTAATAAATGTTCGATTGATTTTGGCATCATAGCGGACATCCATATCCAGTTTTTTCGCCACGTCGACAAGCGGAACAAATACATGACCCTCAAACTCAAATGGCTCTGTTGATAGTACACCTCTTGTCCATTTCCCTGCTGCACGATCAAAATCATCAGTAAATTTCTTTCCCATCGGTACGGCAAACATTTTCCCTTTCGCTTGAAAAATAACTGAACGCCAATATGGATCCCAGTCCACCAAAACACCGGCATGCTTTAGCGTAATTGCAGGTACAAGCAGATGACCATTCCTCATAGCATACTTGGTATTATATGCCTTTCCATCAAAATATACCGGTGCCTCAGGCAGCTTCGACTCTTCAGCCAAACCTTTAGTCGGGATAAAAGCGAGAAAAAGTACAAAAAGACAGGTGAAAACACTCAGTTGTTTCATAAATCTGTTTTGCATTACATCGCTCTCCTTAACCATAATTGCTAATAGTTAAAATATCCTTATTCGAAGAAAAATATCTATCTTTACAATCTGGGAATATTAGTTAATGCCAAGTAAAAGGGAACCTTGTCCCTTTTACTTGGCATTAATATTTATTAACGATTCGTTCATATTAGCTATATTATCTACAGCTATAATAATGATATTAATCCAGTAAAGGGGAGTGTATATGGGGAACAGCAGATACATATATAATGGAAAAATTGTAACACCTGATGGAATCATTGATTCTGGAGCCATCATGATTGAAGATGATACGATTGCCGATATCCAAAAGAAGTCAACGGGAGTATTTGGCCAAGATGACATGGATGCTAAAGGGATGTGGATACTGCCTGGTTTGATTGACACTCACAGTGATGCGATTGAGCTGGAAATTCAACCTCGGCCATCCAGTGTCATGCCTGTTTCCAGTGCGTTTTACGAATTGGAAAGGAAATTAGCAGGGCAAGGGATTACAACGATGTATCATTCGTTAAGCATGTATTATACAGAAAATAACGGAAACTGGGTACGCCGAAATAAGAATATTGAATACATCATTAAGCAAATCTATGAACTAACGAAAGAGAAATCTTTAATAAGAAACAAAATCCATCTGCGCTATGAAATGAGGAATAAAGAAGGCTATTCCATCGTGAAGAGCTTAATCGAAAATAAGAGCATTGACCAAGTATCCTTAATGGACCATACACCTGGAAAAGGTCAATGGCATGATGTCGCCATTCAAAAACAGAAAATCATGAAACAGTTAGATTTAACATCAGAAGAAGCAGATAAACACATCGAAGAACTGCAGCAAGATAGTCAAATTGACTTTGATAGCATTCAACGGCTTGCGGAAATAGCTTCCCTCTGTGGCATTCCATTAGCTTCACATGATGATGACAGCATCGAAAAAATCGATTTAGTCCAATCCTGGAAAGCAGCGATCAGTGAGTTTCCTATCACGATCGATATTGCAGAGGAAGCGAAAAAAAGAGGGATTCATGTTGTGATGGGGGCACCCAATTTATTACTAGGCCGTTCTCATAATAATAATCTTTCTGCTCTGGAAGCCATTCGTGCAGGGGTTGTTGATATTCTCTGTTCTGATTATTATCCAGGCTCTTTATTACAAGGAATTTTTCACCTATACGAATTGGGGTATGATTTACCAGAAGTTGTGAATATGGCAACCTTGAACCCAGCTAAAGCACTGGGAATAGCAGATTCATTAGGTTCAATCGAAATCGGGAAAAAAGCAGATTTAATTTTAATCTCAGCAGAAGAAAATGTACCAAAACTGATTGAGACCATTGTGGATGGAGAAACTGTTTCTCAAGTTCATTATCGCAATCATCTCATTAATCATTTATAAAATTGGAGGAACAACGATGAATGTTAAGAAAAATATCAAAGTATTCGCAATACTACTCATTGCTATTCTAGCCTTATTCGGCTGCAGTTCAAACGAAACGAATCAATCTGTGAACAAAAATGGTTCAGATGCGAAGAGTGAATGGCCAGATAAACTACGCTTTGCTGTAACGGACGTAGAAGGAATGGAAGAGTTACGAACTACTTTTGGGCCATTTAAAGAGAAGCTTGAAGAACTAATCGATATGGAAATTGAGTATTTTGCTGTAACCGATCGAGCAGTTGGGACAACAGCATTAGAATATGATCAAGTGGATATCCTTTTGGCCGGGCCTTCAGAATATGCCCAGCTGAAATCTGTCATGCCTGAAGTGGAACCCATGGTGGCGATTGAGCGTGAAAACTATTATTCTGCTGTCATTGTCCATGAAGATAGCCCATATAAAAGTCTTGAAGATTTAAAGGGTAAAAAAGTAGCCATGTCAGATGCTGGTTCAACGAGCGGACATATCGGACCAAGTATTATTTTTATGGAAGCAGGCTTTGATTTAGATAAAGATTTAGAAATCATGCTGTTAGGCGACCTTCGTATTGATGCTTTTAAAAACAACGAGGTTGATGCATTAGCGACTAGAATGACTGACTATTTAAAAATGGTTGAAGAAGATGGCGAAGGGAAATATCGTATCCTTACAGAAGGACCTCCGCTTCCAAGTGATCCATTTGTTGCAAATCCAAAGTTGCCAGAAGATTTAATTACATTTATTAAAAATACGATGATGGAAAACCAAGAGGAAATTATCGAAAGCATTGTTAGTGCCGGCGGAGAAAATGATAAGTTCGCTGGAGCCAAACTAATTGAGTCCAAAGATGCAGACTATGATTCCATGCGTGAAGCATACCGTGCTCTTGGCATTGAGTTGCAATAAGTGGGTGATGCTATGATACCTATTTCTGTAAGAAACGTTTCCAAAGTGTATCAGGATGGAACAAAGGCGCTTAAATCTGTCAGCTTTGATGTAAACCCCGGAGAAGGAGTCATTCTGTTAGGTCATAACGGCTCTGGTAAATCCACATTGTTTCGTTGTATGACAGGGTTTGAAGAGCTATCGGAAGGCAAAATCATGATTGGTGAAGATGAGATTAGCACAAAAGGAAATAAAAAAAGCCTAAAAAATTCGCGAAAGAAAATTGGAATGGTTTTTCAACACTTTCATTTAATCGAAAATCTATCTGTCTTTCAAAATGTTTTATTTGGTGCCCTTGGAAGAGAAGGAACCATTAACACCTTCTCCCCTTTTGCTTCTAAAAGGTTACGATTCCAAGCGATGGAGTGTTTAGAGCGAGTAGGGCTCGAGTCTTTAGCAAAGCGAAGAGCAGACCAATTATCAGGAGGGCAAAAACAAAGAGTGGCCATTGCAAGAATGCTGATGCAGGAATCCAAAATTGTTTTGGCTGACGAACCAATTGCCAGTCTTGATCCAAAAGCAGGGAAAGAAGTAATGGACCTTCTTTGGGACATCATCCAGGAGAACGGGATGACCGTTGTTTGTGTGCTGCATCAAATCGATATCGCCCTAGAGTACGGAGAACGTGTCATTGGACTCAAACGAGGTGAAGTTTTGGTCAATGATGTAACATCAAATTTTACAAGGGACTCCCTTAGCTCACTTTACGATCAAGAGCCCGCAGTGAATGAGAGGTTACTAGTGAATGAATAATACAGAGCGCTTCAGCACGAACATGCCTAATCGATATAAAAAACCCAGCTTGTTAGGAGCAACAGGCTGGCTCATCCTCATTTTTTTATTCGCCCAAGGGATTCAAAGTGCCGACATTACCCTTCAACGGCTTTTCTCAGGCGTGTTAAACATGGGAACCTTTATGACGAGAGCTTTTCCACCGGATTTTTCAAGATTACAGTTTGTTATGGCTTCTATGTACGAAACCTTTCAAATTGCCTTGGTTGGAACCGTTGTTGGTGTTGCTTTAAGTTTGCCAATTGCTATATTATCAGCAAAAAATATTACGCCCAGCCAAACGCTGAGTAAAGGATTAAAGGTATTCGTGTCGCTGATGCGAACCATCCCCGATTTAGTGTGGGCGCTTTTATTTGTTATTTCGGTAGGGCTTGGTCCTTTGGCTGGTATTTTAACTATTATTGTGGATACCATTGGCTTTTGCGGCCGTTTCTTTTCTGAAAGAATAGAGGAAATGAATGAAGGTCCCGTTCAAGCCCTTGAATCGACTGGGGGTTCAAGGATAGGGGTTGTCACTGGGGCTGTGATTCCCATTTGCTTTCCTTCCTTTGTGGCCACTAGCCTTTTTTCCTTTGAAAAAGCAATCCGATCAGCTGTGGTGCTCGGTCTAGTAGGCGCAGGAGGAATTGGAGTCGAGCTTTCCACCTCCATTACACTGCGAAAATTTAATGAGGCGCTCATGATCATTCTGCTGATTTTTATAGTAGTTTTGGTAGTGGAACAAATTTCTACAAAAATACGAAATAAGATCATTTAAGTATCACTTCATTTTAAGATTTAGATAAAAATCTCCATTCCTAGGAATTAATCTGGAAATGGAGATTTTTTCATTTTACATATAGGTACTTTTTGAATGGTCTTCTCTATTCCTCAAAACTTTAATGCATCACTCCATGGCTTATATGATATTCTTTGTCAACTACACCCTCCATAAATTCAAGATCATGAAAGATTCCGAGCATACTCGTTCCCGCTTCTTTCAATTTCATGATCATCTCTTTCACCGCAAGCTTTGATTCCGCGTCTAAAGAGGCGGTGGGTTCATCTAATAACAACAGTTTTGGCTGTTTTACCATAGCACTAGCTAAATTTAAACGTAGCTTCTCTCCCCCGCTAAACGTATTGGGATAGGCATTCCATAAGGACTTTGGAAGTTGAAAATGTTCCAGCATATTCTTAGCTTTTATATCTGCATCCTGAGGTTCTACATCTTTTTCAAGAAGGGCTTTCCTTACCACTTCCAATGCCGTTACACGAGGCATCACTTTTAAAAACTGTGATACATAGCCAATCTCTTTTTTTCGAATGGCGATAATTTTTCTTTCTGATGCCGTAACTAAATCAATCGGACCAAATTGTTCAGAATGATAGAGGATGACCCCTTCTGTAGGCAGATAAGTACGATAGATACATTTAATAATCGTTGATTTGCCAGCACCACTTTTGCCTGTAATACCAATAAAATCACCTTCATGAAGGGTAAGATTGATATGACTGCATCCAATTATTTTTTTATCTTCCATTTGAGATAAATGAAATTCTTTTTTTAGATCCTGAATCCGTAATAATCCCCTCAATTACTCCCCCTCCTTTCCATACTTTTCAATAAAGGCTTCAATATGATTGAATTCGTGGAACCTCTCTTCTAGTTCTTTACGCTTCCAATTCCACCACGCAATCTCCTCTAATTTGTTGGCTATCTCAAGAGGAAATCGCCTTTTTATCGGTTTTGCCGGCACACCTGCAACAATCATATAGGGCTCAACATCCTTCGTAACGACTGCACCACTCCCAATGACCGCACCGTTTCCCACTGTGACACCGGGCATAACTGTCACATTATGACCAATCCATACATCATTTCCGATGGTCACTTTATGTAGTCTCCGCCATTCAAAAAAGTCATCATCATCGCCTTCTGCAAAACCGTAATTGGTTCTTCGATAGGTGGCATGATGTTGCGTCACCCTCCACATTGGATGGTTGCCTGGATTCAATCTCACATTAGTAGCAATTGAACAAAATTTACCAATATCTGAGTAGATAATTTGGCAATTTCCAGCCGTATAGCTGTAGTCACCAAACTTAGACTCTGACATGACGGTGTTGGGTCCCAGGTCCGTCCACATTCCCAATTCACTTTCCATCACTTTTGCTGTTTCATGGATCGTGGGAGCTATCCTTAAAACCTTTTTCTTTTTAGAATGATTGGTTATGAAAAAAGTTTCCAAGCGATTTCCTTCCTTTCTCCTTATCCATTATCTTTGTGCAGCATTTTCGTATTGGTAATTGATTTCACAGGCCAGTTTTCCTTTTACAATGGACTTTTCAAGAACGGGTCTTTTTTCAAATTCACGAACAATTAACAAATCCGCATCTTTCCCGATTTCAATGGATCCCTTCTGTTTGTCAATATGTAACGCTTTTGCTGGATTAAGAGTAACCATCTTCACCGCTTCGTGGATGCTCATGCCGTCATGGTATAAAAGGAATACTGCATGCAGCAATGAAGAAGGATAATAGTCTGAGCATAGAATATCGACTAAACCATGTTCAATCGCATGTTTTGCCGATAAATTGTTGCTGTGTGATTTCCCTTGTAAGACATTTGGTGCCCCCATCACAACCGACATTCCTTTGTTCTTGGCAGCATAAGTCACTTCTAACTCGGTGGGAAATTCACTAATCACTGCACCCCAATCATAAACCATATTTATTTTCTCAATGCTATCATCATCATGTGAAGCAAGTGGAATTTTATGTATATGGGCAAGATCCGCTAGTGCCCGTAATGTTGACTCATCTACCTGCTTTCTATTTTTTCCTTCTTCTATATGTTTTAACGCATCCTCTTCCGTATAGTGACGATGTTCAATCAACGTTTTCATATGGTTCTCAATATCCCTAAATTGTCCTTGTCCTGGTGTGTGATCCATAAATGAAATTTGATCAATTAACTGATTTCTTAAAAGGTCCGATACAAAAGGAACACCGTCAAGATAGGTAATTTCATAGCGAAGATGGATTTTATGTGAAATCAGGTACTGCTGTTCCCTCAACTTGGAAATTCCCTCAATAATATAACGAATCGTCTCATCTCTCCGCACCCATTTTTTAGTGGAATTATCTCTGAGTGATAAAGAATGGTAAATGGTCGTAATTCCCTCTGAAATGAGTTTTTTTTCCAATTCATAGAAAGATAGTTCAATCGGAAATTGACTCGTCGGCCTTGGCTGCATTTCCATTTCAATCGCATCGCTATGTGAATCTATTAAACCAGGGATGATCCAAGCGCCTTTCGCATCGATATCATTCTCGCTTCTGCTGTGAAAAGATGGCTCGATTCCCTTGATTTTATTCCCCTCTATGATTAACGTTTGATTTTCAACCACCCCATGAGGCGTTACCAGTTTTCCATTATGAATTCTATTTACTTGTGTCATATATTTAATCCCCTCTGCCCATATAAATTTTACCGATTCCTTTCATCATCACGGGAAGCCTGCTAAATCCCTGTAAATGAAAGTTTTACCCTATAACATGGAATGAACCAGCAGCTGTGTATAAGGATGTTGCGGATCTTCTAAAATTTGATCAGTTAATCCTTGTTCGATGATTTTTCCTTGTTTCATGACAATGGTACGATCTGCGAGCATGCGAATCACACCTAAATCATGCGATACAACGATTATTGCCACTTTTAGCTGTTGTTGAATACTGCGAATTAAATCTAGTACCTTCGCTTGAACAGATAAATCCAGACCAGTTGTCACTTCATCCAATAAAAGTAATGGCGGGTTGTTCGCAAGCGCCTTGGCAATTTGCACCCTTTGCTGCATCCCACCACTGAAATTTTTAGGAAGCTCAT
The DNA here is from genome assembly GCA_937902115.1 of uncultured Bacillus sp. Classification (GTDB taxonomy): domain Bacteria; phylum Bacillota; class Bacilli; order Bacillales; family Cytobacillaceae; genus Bacillus_BD. The sequence continues at coordinate 9,326 of CALGSR010000509.1, forward strand.
TCATTCTTAGTAATGGAATTTCCAATTGTTCCAGTAATTCCGATGACCTTCCGCGGATTTTTTTGACATGATAGTTTCCAGCTGCAATTAATTTCTCTGCAACATTGGCTCCACTAGAATAATTCATCCGTAATCCAAGCCAGGGGTTTTGGTACACCATTCCCATTTTAAAATTGCGAATATCCCTTTTTTGCTGGGCAGAGACTTGAAAAATATTTATCCCGTCTCCTCTATAGGGAACTAGTTTTGCTGAGCCAGAAGTGACTTCTTCATCAAAATATAAACATTTGACCAAAGTACTTTTCCCAGAGCCGCTTTCACCTACAACCCCTAAAATTTCTCCTTCATAAAGTTCAAAAGAGACATCTCTGCAAGCCCAAATGGTACCGCATTTGGGACAACGATTTTCCTGATAGTCAGCGTAGGAGTCACTTAAACAAAAAGTACAGCCTTTTCCATATTTTTTCGATAAATTCTCTACCTCCAAAATGGGCTGTTCATCTTCCAGAAAGCTGTGCCGTGTCGTTTCCACTGCTCCGATTTTCATACACGTTCACTTCCATTCAGCTGTCTTTTATAGCAATAGCCAGTATCTGAACATTGATAATATTTTTCACCGGTTTCACTGTTAAAGATTTCGTCCAAGAATACATTTTCGCTTCCACATAAATGACACTCTTTCCCAGTAAAGTTTTCGATTTCAAAAGGATAATCTTCAAATTCTAACGGTTTGACATCCGTAAAGGGAGGGATGGCATAGATTTTCTTTTCCCTTCCAGCCCCAAAAAGATAAAGACCCTTCGCTTGGTGCAGCTTAGTTACATCCCATCTTGGAATGGGGCTCGGACTAAAGATATAGCGATGATGAACCATACACGGGTAACTTGCACCGATAGTAATTTCATCCCATTGCACAATATCCTCATACAAACGAAGCCAAATCCCGCTGTAATCCTTTTCCGCATGTAGTCGTTTCGTCTTCGCTTCTTTTCGTTCAACTTTTCTCAGTGGTTCTGGTTGTGGAACTTGTAGGACAAGAATTTGATCATCCCGTAAAGGTTCTTCAGGAATCCGGTGCCGTGATTGAATAATCGTAGCTTCTGCCGTATCACTCGTACCTTCTATTCCACTGCTTTGTTCTACTAGATTTCGAATGTTAACCGCATTAACACTGTCATCATGACCCTGGTCGATGACTTTCAAGCAATCATCTTGACCCAGGATTGATAAGGTAATTTGTAATCCTCCTGTTCCCCAGCCTCTAGCAATCGGTAATTCCCTAGAAGCAAATGGAACTTGATAGCCAGGAATCGAAATCGCTTTTAAAATCGTTCTTCTAATCTCCCGCTTCGATCCTTCATCGAGAAAAGCAAAATTATATTCTTGTGTGCTGAATTGGTTTTCCTGAATCTTTTCCATTCTCTGGTTCCTCCTTTTGACTTTCCCTTTTTTCCCTCGCCTGCCGAATTCGATCCAATTTAGATTGGAAGGTAATATAGTGAGGTAGTTTCAAATGGGAAACAAAACCATAGGATTCAATGCTATCAATATGAAGCAGTACATACTCTTCATCCTGTGCAGGTCCCAAACCTTGAGTCTCCAGACTTCTTTCCAGGATAGCCATCGCAATGGCTTTTACTTCATTTTGGCCGAAAGTTAACCCATAACCGACAGAAAATTGCACATCCTGATCATCCTCTTTTCCTTTTGAAAAAGAATTGATGGTTTCCACCTCAGTCATCATCACTTCCCCGATATAGATTGATTCCTCCCCATCTTTGGCAAATGGATACGGGATGGTGACTTCGGCATGACCCACTCTTAATTCCCCAATCGTTGGATGGACTCCGCCATACCCGCGCATCGCACTATAGGCAATGGCCGTCATGGCTCCCGTCTCCCCTCTTGATAGAATTTGAAGCTTTGCCGAGGCTGGGAGTGGAAAGGTTAACTTTTCACGCGTAATATCAAAAGGTTCTTCTTCCACATCAGAAGTGCTGTCATTCGCAATTAATCCTTCTTCTCTCAATAAATCAGTTACCTTTTCAAAAGTAGGAACAGAATCAAGCTCCGCTGTCGATAATTCAAATTCTTTCAGGAAGGTTTCTAAGTCTTCGCGATTTTCATTCTTTAATTGAAAATTCAGTAATCTGTGCGTATAATCTACGGTTGGTCCAAGAAGCTGTCCCCCAGGAATATCCTTAAAGGAAGATGAGATTCTTCGGATCATCCTCATATGTCGAACATCAATGACATGTGAATAATAGTTTCTTGGCAATGTGGACCGATAAGCTCTCAGCAAAAATGCTGCTTCAAATGGATCTCCTTCCGCCTGCTTTAATGCAAGTGCTGCGTACTCTGGTGCATACAACCCGCCTTCTCCCATAATCCGATCGATGAGGTGGCGCATTTGTTTTTCAATAAGCTTTACATCCAACACTTCGGTACTTTCCTTGGTTCTAAAGGCCTCAATTAGCTTTTGAGAATGCTCGATGGCCTGCTTTCCACCAGTTACAGCCACATATCCCATAATATTACCTCCTCTCTATTACTGTCGTTCTTGACAAACATAATAAATCGCCATCTTCACTCACCAGATACATATCGACACCAAGCGGGTACTCTGCGTTCGTTTTTTCCCGCTCTTCAATCCAAACTTCACTTGCTCCGCTCAGATAACAAATATTCGTTGTTTCAATCCCTGGCCCTTTTAAATGAAGTTCTAGTCCATTGTTATCTATTTTCTCTGTACTTATTTTCTTTACGGATAGAACAATTGTGGCGCTTTGATGCGGATTTAATAAGGTTCCCCTTTTGACAGAAGACATGAATTGTTTAATTTCCACTTCACTTAAATGTTTATCAACAAACAAATAATCTGCCTTTTCAATGTCAACGGATTTACTCATTGTGTTCCATTGGATATATTCTTCAATCTCCTGTTGTTGCTCGGCTAGCACCGAAAAGTTGGTTTCTGCATCGATTAAGGTAAAAATTATCCCTGTAAGCCCACTTGAAAAGCTAGGTGGATTATTAATTTTTTTACATACCGTTCCAATGTTGTTTATTTTCCCAGGTCGAGCCACCGAATCTTCTAACATACGAAAAATGATTTGTGTATCAAATACTTTATGAAAATCTTCTTCATTAACTTTTTGCATGAAAATCCTCCATAGTATCAAAGCTTACTTTTGATTGAGCCACAAGGCCTGATTCCTTCTGGTGACTTAGCCTAATTCTTTGTTCTTCCTCTTCTAAAATAGACACCCACCCAGCTGTTTCAGGCAGTTCCGCATTAAAGGCAGCATCTACAATTGCGAGTTGATAGGCATTGTCTGGTCTTTCACCCATAATGACACCCAATCCATAGTAACTATTGATAGAAACTTTACATTCGGTTACTAACACCTCTCCAGAATAGAATGGCTGTTTTGTGACGGAGTTTTGCGACTTCATCATCACTAAGCTCTTCTCAGGCCCACTATCAATAGTTATGTCATAACTCTTTTCAATCTCATCAGCTAATTGTGCTAAAAGATTTGGGTTCCCCTCTATTAGAATTTTCGTTAAGCGTAATTTTTCCAAAATATCAACACCCCTCATCTTATTTTTTACATTTTTGTCTTAAAGCGGTTACTCAACATTTCAAAGGAGAAAATCATAATAAAAATCACAAAGGCAATAAATAAAGCTTGGTCAAAATGATAGCCTCTCATCGCACGAGATAGTTCCCAGCCAATGCCTCCGGCTCCGACTAAACCAAGAATGGTCGATTCACCGATATCAATTTCCAGACGCAGGAATGACCAGGATACGAGTGCCGTAAATACGGTCGGAATCACACCTTGAGCGATGATTTGAAACTGTGAAGCTCCTGTGGCTCTTAAGGCTTCGATCTTTCCGTTATCCATTTCCTCAACCGATTGCGCGAATGCTTTAATTAACATGCCAAGACTATGGACGGCGATCGCCAAAACACCTGGAAGTGGTCCAAGTCCGACTGCCACGATAAAAATCAAAGCCCAGACAATGGTTGGAATGACACGCATTAAGGTCGCAAACCCTTTTATAATGAAAGATACAGATTTATGAGGAGTCAAATTTTCAGCCGCTAAAAACCCTAAAAAGATAGACACAATAATGGCAATGACTGTTCCTAAAATCCCAACTTGCAACGATTCAACTGCTGCTGGTAAAATATAACGCCAATCACTCACATCAGGAGGAAACATTTTACCGATCATCGAAAAAAACTCAGCTGTCCCTGCTATTAATCGACTATATTCAATGTTTAGCTGCGATATACTAAAGATAAAGAATAGCCCGCTGAATAGAAGGACACCCATTAAAAATGGATCTTTTTTCGGTTTTTTAATTGGGGTAATATTAGAGGAACTTTTCCGTTTGGGCCAATCATCGAATGCAAGATTTTGTCGGTTGCTCATATGATCTTCTCCCTTATTTTTCGTGTTAACAGTTCGGTACATAGAATGAGTACAAGGACAAGCAGGATAGCCATGCTGACTTCCTTGTATTGAAAAAGCTTGATGCTTTTTTGGATCGCGAAGCCAATACCCCCTCCGCCAACCATGCCAATAATGGTGGATGCACGGATATTTAATTCCAATTTATAGAGGGACCAAGCAATAAACCCAGGGAAAAATTGTGGAAAGACACCTTGCATGAGTATTTGAAAATAATTGGCACCTGATGATTTTAATGCTTCAATTTTCGCAGGATCAATTTCTTCAAGGCTGTCTGCAAAAACTCGTGTTAAAAAACCCACCGAGGAAATAATTAAGGATAGTGTGCCGACAGTCGTTCCAATACCGTAGGCGGCTACTAGGATAAGTGCCCAAATCAAGCCTGGAATGTTACGTAAAATGGAGGTAGATGCTCGGACGACCATTTGGACAAGCGGATGTGGCGTCGTCGTTGTTGCGGCAAGAAAGGCTAAAAACAATGATATGAAGGCCCCGATCACCATTGCCACAAATCCCATATAGACTGTTTCTAACAGTGCTCCTATTAAACTGACGCTCGCTGCTGGGTCTGGCGGAAGCAAATCAAGAAAAATAAATTTCGTAATTAATCCGGTTCCCGCAAATACCTCATAAAAGGTAAAATCTGTTCCGATTGCTGACCAAATGGTTAAGGCGATAATTAAGATGACAATTCCCCATGCTTGCAGCTTTTTTTCCTTTTTAACAATTTCTAACTTTTCCAATTTTTCAACACACTCCTAAAAAACTATTGAACGCCGGCCACTTGTTTCTTTTCTTTCGTTTCCTTGTAATAAAGCCGCTCAATAGTATCCGCCTTTAACTGTTGAGGAGGCCCATCAAAAACGATTTTTCCATTTTGAATGCCAATAATTCTTGTCGCATATTTGATCGCTACGTCCACTTGATGCAGGTTCACCACAGCGGTAATTCCATCCTCGCGGCAAATGTTATACATGTATTCCATAATCGTTTTGGAGGAAGCTGGATCAAGACTGGCAATCGGTTCATCTGCCAAAATAAGCTGTGGCTTTTGTGCCAAAGCCCTGCAAATTCCGACACGCTGCATTTGACCGCCGCTTAGCTCATCTGCTCGGCTATACATTTTTTCATCGAGACCTACGCGTTTCAAAATCTCTTTTGCTTCTTCGACATCTTGCTTACTGAACAAACCAAATGCCCCTTTAATGGTATTCGTATAAGCCAGGCGGCCATGTAAAACATTATTTAGCACATTTAAACGGTCAATCAGGTGAAAACTTTGAAAGACCATGCCAATCTCCCGTCTAATTTTTTTCAACTGACGGGCATTCACTCTGTTGACCACTTGATTTTTAAATTGAACCGTACCCTCAGTTGGCTCAACAAGTCGATTGATACAACGCAGTAAGGTGCTTTTTCCCGCCCCGCTTGGACCAATGACAACGACAAATTCACCTGGATGCACATCAAAACTAACCTCTGTTAGGGCAGCAGTTCCATCGGGATACACTTTGTTTAGGTTTCTAATACTTAAGATTGGTTCCATTCTTTCCTCCTCCATTTTTAGGCGCAGGGGAGAAACAAGTCTCCCCCGCATCCACTTATTTCAAAAGTTCTTCCGGACTCATATTTAAAGCTTCCGCAGTATCACGAATGACTTGGTATTTATCATCGTTAATTTCAAAATAGCGAGCCTCTGGTTTAGGTGATTTATCAAAGAATTCTTGATTATCATAGTTATAAAAGAATTCTTTAATTTCGGTAACTAGACTTTCAGGCAAGTCACCACGGTAAGTGAATGGATTTGATGGGATGGGATCAGATTCTTTAATAATACGAAAATCAGATTCCTTTATAAGACCCTTTTCAACCATTTTTTCAACAGTAGACGAAGAGACACCCGCTGCATCAGCGTCACCTGCAGCAATGGCCATAACAGAATTATCATGACCTCCTGAGAAGGAAACATTTCCGAAAAAGCTTTCGATTTTATCGTTATCGATTCCAAGTCCTTTTACAAACATCATTCTTGGAAAAAGATGACCGGAAGTAGAGGCTGGGTCCGCAAATAGAATCGATTTTCCTTTTAGATCCTCTAAAGTTTGAACATCTGATTCATCTGGTACAATAATGTAACTTTTATAAAATGCATCATCCACTGTTATTCCCCTAATCGCGAAAGGTACTGCATTACTGCGCTCAGCTGCAAGTATGTATGAAAATGGACCATAGTTTGCTATATCAATTTTTTTGGAACGCATAGCTTCAATGACTGCATTGTAGTCTTGTCCTACATACAATTCGACCTCAATTCCTAATGCTTCAGCCATATCATTAGCAAGAATTTCATTTCCTCTAGACATCTCGCCTTCTTCTTCACCAGGCAATACACCTAAAGCAATTTTTTCAGGCCAATCAGCTTTTTCATTGCTTGTTTCTTCCTTACTTAAACCATCTTGCTCTGAGTTGGCATTACTAGATGTACTTCCACAAGCTGATAATAATGCAATTAGTCCTACCAACATAATCATAAAAACTCCAAGAAGTCGCTTATCCTTTTTCATATACTTTTTTTCCCTCCTTTTTAACTTCATTAACAGAATAACCGCTAAATATAAAAGGACTATTAACTTGGAATAAGTTTTTTTTGTTAATATGTAAATAGATTGCTTGTATTGTAAAAACTTTTAACCTTCTAATTATTTAGACTAGCATTGTTGAATTTCTGTAAATTACTAACCACTTTTTTAAAATTCAGTAAATTTTATTCTATTTATCTTCATTTTTGTGTAGTACTTGTAAATAAAGTACAAAAAAAGTTAGCTATTCAACAAACTAGCTAACTTTTTTTCAGTATTATAAACAAGATTTTATTACAAATATGACAGCCATTTATGTTCAGGCTGCTGCTTTTGGATCGCATTTTGAAGCCATATTTTCTGTTCAACATCAAGAGTATCCTTTACGGCTAGAAAATCCTGATGATCCCTTGCTCTAGTATTTTTTGCCTTATACAAAAGCACAATAACTGGATTGAGATAAGGTATACCGAAATCAGATAGACTCCAAGTACATGAAAGAGGTAAGGTAATTGATAAATCTCTTCTAAACCTCCACTCTTTATTGCTTGCCTCATTTAATAAAATCTCTAATTGGGCTCCACTGGCAGGATTTATGGCCTTTAACTGGTGGATGGGCAATTCTAAATATTCCTTCTCCCAAGTTAAAAATTCACTATTATAAACCTTTTGAAATCTCCATTCATGTAAATAATCTCTAAGATGAAATTGATCTTTCCGAAAAATAGCTATGTCGAGGTCTTGATGCATCCTAGTTTCTTTGCCAATAAAAAGGTCAATGGCCCACCCCCCGGCCACAAACCATGGTTGATTAAAATGGGACATTAATGATTTCATACGGCTGCATGGTTCAAAAATATTGAACACT